>DUOR01000089.1 GCA_012838715.1 Actinomycetales bacterium | reverse complement strand
GTTCATGGTCGTTGAAACGTGGTTCGGGCTCGTCGCCATCGCATTTTTCGGGGTACTCGGCACCATCTCGCTGGTGACGCAGATTCGCCGCCGGTCGATGATCACCGTCAGCTGGCGGGGCATCGAGGAAAGCCGGATGCGCGGCGGCCGTCGCGTGGGCACGAGGACCATCGCGTGGGAGGACGTGATCGCCATCGCCGGTGTGCACGTCGGCGGCAGGTGGCCGTCGAAAGGCCAGTACCTGGTGCTTCTGACGCTCACGCCCGCCGCCTGCAACCGGTACCGGCTGGGTTTGCCGAAGTGGATGCGGCGCCTGGACGCGATGAACGCGGGAATCATCGGGCCCGACGCCATCGCCCTGCAACGCTACGACGGCGGCCCCCACGTGATGGAGGACCTGCTCGCCCGCGTGCACCGCGACGTCATCGGCTCCCGCGGGTTCTTCGGCTGAAGCGGATCGTTGCCCTCAACGCTCCTCGGAAAGTTGCCGTCCCCTCCCCTGCGTGACTGCGATTCACTTGGGGCATGAGCTTCCTGGACCGATACGGTTCCACCGGCGCCGATCCGCTGTTCGGGGATCCGCGGCGGGCCCACCGCGGCGTGTCCATGGAGGGCTACTTCTGGCGGATCACCGACCCGGCGACGGGCCGCGTCGTCATCGCCCTGTGCGGCGCGAACGAGGGGCCGGAAGGACCCTGGTCGACGATTGGGCTGGCCGCCATGCCCAATGGTTTCGTCCGCACCGAGGCACTCGACGGATCGTGGACGGACCCGGACGGGCTGGGCGTGCGCGGCGGTTTCGCCGGGCAGGGCCCGAACTCGACCGTGGCCCCGGCCTTCGCGGGCAATGACCGCGAGCTGCACGTCAACCTCGGCGAGGACGCCAAGCTCGACGTCACCTTCCACGACCTGAAGCCCTGGCCGCACCGGCTGGCCGGCGGGTCCAGCATCTTCCAGTCGATTCCGTCGCTGAACCAGTACTGGCACCCGTGGCTGCCCGGTGGCCGCGCGGCGGGAAGCGCCACCGTCGGCGGCGAGACATGGGAGTTCGACGGCGCGCAGGTCTACGCCGAGAAGGCGTGGGGCCGTGAGGGCTTCCCGGAGGCGTGGTGGTGGGGCCAAGCGCAGGGCTTCGCCGAGCCGACGGCGTCGCTGGCGTTCGCGGGCGGCATCGTCACGTCGGGGCCGATGCGGGTGGAGGTGACCGCGCTGGTGGTCATGCTTCCCGACGGGCGCGTGATCCGGCTCGGTGACCCCGTCATCAGCCCCGTGCGCACCACCACGACCGACGAGCAGTGGCACCTGTCCGGCCGCGGCTTCGGGTGGCGGATCGAGGTCACCGCGTCGGCCCCGCTGGACCAGGCGTTCGTGCTGCCGGTGCCGCTGCCCAGCGAGCACCGCAACACCCCCGGCGACCTGGAGCATCTCGTCGGCGACCTGAAGGTCACGGTGTCGCGCTTCGGCCGGCACGTGTGGACCGGCGAGACGTCGCTGGCCGCCCTCGTGCACGGCGGCCTCGACCGGGTCCGCGCCGAACTGCGGCGCCGCGGCCTGGACGACACGCTCACCCACGCGCCGCCCGTCGGGAAGTAAGGGCCACCGGGCCAGGGATCACCGGGCCAGGGCGCACCGGGCCCGGACGCAACGGGCCGGGTGATG
>DUOR01000088.1 GCA_012838715.1 Actinomycetales bacterium | reverse complement strand
GCCTGGCCGTCGGGTCCCGTCGTGGCTTCGCCGACGTCGGAATCGTTGGTGCTCATCGTCGCCTTCCCATCACCGAGGCCCGCGCTTGTCGCGGCATACCGTGGCGGTGACCGGCGCAAACTCCGGGTCACCGTGTGCGTTCGACTTTACTCGGGAGCTTTCCGACGGGGGATGCGTCCCCGTCGGCAAGCGATTGGGGCCCGTGGGCGCCAACCCCCGGCCCTACCCCGCGACGCGCGCGCCCGCGGGGTGGGGCAGGGGTGGTGGGCGAACGGAGGGGTGGCCCGGCTAAGGTAGGGGGAACCCGTTCGTGGCCCGGTGTGGCCGTGAGTGGAGCTGCGCGCCCGGGAGGCGCGTCGGCGACCGGCCGAGGCCGGGCCGATGCCGCCCCGGGCACACCGCAGTTTTCCCGCAATTTCAGTGGACCCGTTACAAGGAGCGTTTGAGGCAGTGGCCCCGAAGTCTGTCGTCGATACCGTCGCCAACCTGTGCAAGCGCAGGGGTTTCGTCTACCCCTGCGGTGAGATTTACGGCGGTACGCGTTCCGCATGGGATTACGGTCCCCTGGGCGTGGAGCTGAAGGAGAACATCAAGCGCCAGTGGTGGAAGACGTTCGTCACCGGCCGCAAGGACGTCGTCGGCCTGGATTCGTCGATCATCCTGCCGCGCCAGGTGTGGGAGGCTTCCGGCCACGTCGAGACCTTCACCGACCCGCTGGTCGAGTCGCTGCACACCCACAAGCGTTACCGTGCGGACCATCTCATCGAGGCGTACGAGGCGAAGCACGGCCACCCGCCGGCCAACGGCCTCGCCGACATCAATGACCCGGAGACCGGTGAGCCGGGCAAGTGGACCGAGCCGCGCCTGTTCTCGGGTCTGCTGAAGACCTTCCTCGGCCCGGTGGACGACGAGGAGGGCCTGCACTACATGCGCCCGGAGACGGCGCAGGGCATCTTCGTGAACTTCAAGAACGTCATGACCACGGCGCGCATGAAGCCGCCGTTCGGCATCGGCCAGACCGGTAAGGCGTTCCGCAACGAGATCACGCCGGGCAACTTCATTTTCCGTACCCGCGAGTTCGAGCAGATGGAGATCGAGTACTTCGTCCCGGAGGAGCAGGCGGAGGAGAAGTTCGACGAGTGGGTCGAGGCCGCGTGGTCCTGGTTCACCGACCTGGGCATCAACCCGGAGAACATGCGCCGTTTCGACGTTCCGGACGAGGAACGCGCGCACTACTCGGCCCGCACCATCGACTTCGAGTACCGCTTCCACTTCGCGGGCAACGAGTGGGGCGAGCTGATGGGTATCGCGAACCGCCGCGATTACGACTTGGGCTGCCACATCGAGTCGTCGGGCGAGGACCTGCGTTACCACGACCAGGTGACCGGCGATAAGTACGTTCCGTGGGTCATTGAGCCGTCGTGGGGCCTGACCCGCGCGATGATGGCGTTCCTGGTTGACGCGTACGCCGAGGAGGAGGTGCCGACCGCGAAGGGAGACACCGACACCCGCGTCGTGCTGAAGCTCGACCCGCGCCTGTCGCCGGTGAAGATCGCCGTCCTGCCGCTGAGCAAGAAGGACACCCTGACGCCGACGGCGGAGGCCGTGGCGGACAAGCTGCGCCAGCACTGGGCGGTCGATTACGACACGTCGGGCGCCATTGGCCGCCGTTACCGTCGCCAGGATGAGATTGGTACGCCGTACTGCGTGACCGTCGACTTCGACACCCTCGAGGATGACGCGGTCACGGTGCGTGACCGTGACTCGATGCAGCAGGAGCGCGTCAAGATCGACGAGCTCGAGGGCTACTTCGCCCAGCGCCTCATCGGCTGCTAGTTTCCCCCGACCGCCCGTGGCCGCCGAGGCCGCGGGCGGTTGTTTTTGTCGGTGGGGTGTCGGTGGGGTGCTTTCCGACGTGCCGTGCGGCGCGCCGGTCGCTTTCCGGCGCGTCGCCGTGCGGTTGGCCGGTGGCGTGCACCGGCGATGGTTGGGCAGCGGGTACTTTTGTGGTGTGGCGCGGGGCGCCCGTGGTTTCGGGTGGGTTCCCGCAGTTGGCGCAGATGCGCCGCATCGCTTCATCGCGTCGTGGTGGCGTGGTTTTTGGCTTTAGCGCTTTAACGCTAGGAAGGGTTGTTCCGAATGAGCGACAGCATCAACAGTGACCGTTCGGGTGTGCCGGAGGATTCGGGTGTGCCGCGGGATCGTGCGGCCGGGGAGTCCGGGGCGGGGTACGACGCCGGGCACGCGGATGCCGCGGCCGACGCCGACGCGGGCACCGACGCGGGCGCCGTTCAGCCCGAGGCGCATCAGCCGGACGCCGTGGTTCCGGCGCGGTCCGCGGCGACGCCGCGTGAGCTGGCCGATGATCATTCGGTGACGCTCGACGACGGCACCGTGGTGCGGTGGGAGAGTTGGCGCCTGGGCGAGGAGGTGCGCGACGGCAAGGAGGTTCGCGTGCCGGTGACGGCTGAGGGGGAGCAGGTCGCGGAGTACGTGCGCGTTGGGCCGGAGGAGGCCATTGCGACGGTTCAGGGCGCGTGGGATTTGGATGTCGTGGGGGATGGCCGTTTGGTGGCGACGTTGCCGGATGGCCGCGTGTTCACGGCGGGCGGCAAGGATCGGCCAAAGTTGTCGCGGGCGAAGTCGATTGACGTGGATCTCGGCGGCGACCGGCACCTGGTCGTGAGCAACGAGGGTTCGCAGAATTACGTCATCGAGTCGGCCGCCGGCGAGAAGCTCGGCCAGTTCACGGGTGCGAACCGTGGCGTCCGGTCGGCGGAGATCCAGTTCGATACGCCGGAGGGGCGGGCGTTGCCGGATGAGGAGAAGCTGTTCCTCACGTGGGTGGCGCGCCGGGTGCTGGAGTTCCGGATGGTCAGTTCGACGTGGATGTTGACCATCGTCCTGTTGCTGCTGGTCGCTTACCTCGTGTGGGCCTGGATCGCGTAGGTCGCGGATGTCGTCGCCTGGTGTTTCCGGTGGTGCGCCCGGCCCGTGGCGGGTGTCGGGGCGGGTGGTTCTCGATGCGTCGGGGGCCCCGGTTTTCCGGGGTTGGCGGGTCGAGAAGGTCGGGTTGACCGGGCGGCGGTTTTCGGTGCTTGCCGACGACGGTTCGGCGTGGTCCGTGCGCACGATTGGCGTGACGGTGGCGCAGCTGTTGGTGGAGGGCCCGGGCGGGGTGCTGAGTTTGAACCGTCGGGCGGGATCCCGGGATCGGGACGTGGTGTTCCTGGGGGATCGTCCGGGCAGCGTGGATTCGTCGGGGGAGTCGGGGTTCCGGGCGTCGGAGCGTCGGTTCGTGGGGCGGACGCGCGTTCGGCGGGGGAAGCTGGTGCTCGAGATCGTCGGAGGTTCGCCGGATGCGGCGGGCGTCGACGGGCGGTTGTTGGCGGCGGCGTGCGCGGTGTGCGGACACGTTGATGCGTCGCGGGATTTGAGGGGCACCCTCAGGGGCTGACCGTCCTGGGGCCGCCCCGTCGGGAAGCGCTCCTGCCCGTTCCGTCGGGAAGCGCCCGCGCCTGTTTCGTCGGGAAGCGCCCGCGCCTGCCCCGTTTAGAAGCGGATGGACCCGCCCGAGCCGCCGCCGAAGCCGCCCCCGCCGAGTCCGCCTCCGCCACCGAAGCCGCCGCCGAATCCTCCGCCGCCGCCCATCATGTTGCCGAGGACGAGGCCGGCGACGAGGGCGCCGGAGTTGCCGCCGCCGCGGTAGTTCATCTGCTGCTGGTGGCGGTTGATGTCGCGGCGGGCGGCGTTGATGGCTGCCTTGCCCAGGCGGGCGGCTTCGCGCGCTTCGCGGATGCCGGCTCGGGGGTTGTCCTGCTGTCCGGTGCCGGGGTTCTGGGCGATTGCCTCGGCGGTGTGCAGGTGGCGTTCGGCTTCGGCGAGGCGGGTGCGGGCGGTGGAGCCGACCATGCGGCGGCGGGTGCCGATGATGTCGCGGGCGCCGGTGACTTGGGCGCGGGCGTCCATGAGGGCGTTGTGCAGGGTTTGCATGGTGCGGTGGAATGCGTTGGCGGCGTCGCGGGCGTGCTCGAGGTGTTCGTCGAGGTCGGCGTCGGCGTCGGTGAGTTCGGTCCAGGCACCGAGGGGGTCGGTGGCGCCGGTGCGTTCGGCGGTGCCGAGGGCGTTGCGGCCGGCGTCGACGGCGGCGGCGAGGGCGGCGCGGTCGATGTTGGCGGCGCCGGGTGCGGCGAGGAGGTTGGTGGCCTCGTCGATTTCGCCGCGCACTTCGGCGATGAGGGCTTCGAGGCCGGCGACGGCCTGGGAGATGTTCTCTTCGGCGTGCTCGATGCCTTCGATGAGGCGTTCGGCCTGGTCGAGGGCGAGGTCGGTGGCGCGGAGGGCGTCGATGAGGCCGGCTTGTTCGCCGGCGGGTTTGGCCAGGAGGGCGCGTGCTTCGTCGGCGCTGCGTTCGGCCATGTTGACGTCTTCGGTCGCCATGTCGATGTTGTCGCTGATGGAGGCGAGGGTTTCCTCGTCGTAGCGGGCGCGGAGGCCGTCGAGTTGGGTGGTGGCCTGGGGGATGCGGGTGCGCAGGTCGACGGCGCGTTGGGTGAGGTGGTCGAGGGTGTCGGGCGCGTTGAGGAGTTGGTTGCGCATGTCCTGGTAGCGGCCGGTTTGTTCGTCGAGGCGGTCGTCGGCGGTGCCGCAGGTGGAGATGATTTCCAGGAGCATGGCGCGGCGTTCGCTTTCGCCGGGGCGCGGCCCGTGGTCGAGCTTGTGGCGGATGGCGAAGGCGCGGTCGAGGGTGCGGCGGGAGTGGTTCAGGGCCTGTTCGAGGTCGCGGACGCGGGCGTCGCCGAATTCGGCTTTCGCGAGGGAGAGTTCGGTGTCGGCGAGGCGGATGGATTCGTCGGTGGACACGAGTTCCTCGTGCGCCAGTTCGTCGAGGGCGTCGGTGGAGAGGCGGTCGAGGGATTCGACGTCGTCGGGGCGGACGTTGCGGCCTTCGGCGACTTCGGTTTCGGTGCGCTTCTTTTTGTTGCGGCGGGACCAGGCGTAGGCGCCGCCGCCGAGGATGGCGGCGCCCGCTGCTCCGGCGCCGAGGACGCCGAGGCCTTCGGCGGCGGTGGCGGCGGTGGCTTCGTCGATGGCGGCGGTGGCGGCGCCGGCCCAGTCGTCGTTGCCGAGGGCGCCGGCGGCGGCGTTGACCAGGTCCAGTCCGTCGGTGGGGACGTCGTCGCCGGCCCAGCCGCCGGCGAGCCGGTCGTCGACGGCGACGGCGAAGACGGCGGTGTTGGGGGTGCCGCCCTGGGCCTGCCAGGTTTGGCGGGCCCAGTCTTGGGGGTCCATGCCGTCGAAGGTGTTGACGTAGGCCACGACGACGACGGTGTTCTGTTCCTGTTGGAGTTGGCTGATCCGTTCGTTGACGGAGGCCGCCTGGCCGGGGTTCAGCACGCCTGCGGCGTCGAGGAGGTTTCCGTTGAATGCGCCGGGGGCTTCGGCGTGGGCGGCGGGGACGCCGAGGGTGGTGACGTCGGCAAGTTGGGTGGGCAGCGCGAGCGCGGCGGCGAGGGGTGCGGCGGCAAGGAGCGCGCCGGAGCCGAGGAGGGCGGCGAGCTTTCCGACGCCGTGGGTGCGGCGACCGGCCCCGTGGGGGTGGTTCCGGCGGGTGCGGGCGGTGCGGGCGGCGCCCTGGGGCGTGCCGGGGTCGTGCTGGGGGGTGCGATCGTCGGTGGCCATACTGCGAGGATACGCAGCCCACGGTTCGTTCACCCGGCCCCGCGCGCCGCCCCGTGTCGGGTGGCGGCCGGCGCCGACCGCCGACAGGCCCGCTGCCCTGCAGATGCCCGGTTCGGCCCCGCCTCCCGCTGGTTGGAGCGGTGTGGCGGCACAATGGGCGCGTGGCTCTTCGTTACCGGTATTCGGCGTCCGACCTCGACCGCATTTTGGTGGAGGGGCGGAAGCGGTCGCTGCTGCCCGGGTCGGAGTCGGTGGAGGCGCACCGGACGGATTTTTCGCGGGATCGGGCGCGGGTGCTGCATTCGGCGGCGTTGCGCCGGTTGGCGGACAAGACGCAGGTGGTGGGGCCGCATGACGGGGATACGCCGCGGACGCGGTTGACGCATTCGTTGGAGGTCGCCCAGATTGCGCGGGGGATTGCGGCGGATTTGGGGGCGGACGAGGATTTGGCGGAGCTCGCCGGCCTGACGCATGACATCGGGCATCCGCCGTACGGGCACAACGGCGAGCGGGCGTTGAACGAGATTGCGGCGGCGTGCGGCGGGTTCGAGGGCAACGCGCAGACGTTGCGCATTTTGACGCGCCTGGAGCCGAAGACGCTCGACGACACCGGGCACCCGTGCGGCCTGAACCTCACGCGCGCGGCGCTGGATGCGGCGTGCAAGTACCCGTGGACGCCGGTTGGGCCGGATGGGACGCGCCGGGCGAAGTACGGGGCGTACATGGAGGATGCGCCGATTCTGGAGTGGATTCGGGCGGGGGCGCCGTTCGGGCGGCAGTGCCTGGAGGCGCAGATCATGGACTGGGCCGATGATGTGGCCTATTCGGTGCATGACGTGGAGGACGGCATCGTGTCCGGCCGCATCGACCTGGGGGTCCTGTGGGACACGGTGGAGTTGGCGGCGTTGGCGGACAAGGGCGCCCGCGCGTTCGGCGGCGACCCGGCCGAGCTCGTGGAGGCCGCGGGCCGGTTGGCGAGTTTGCCGGTGGTGTCGGCGGCGGCGTCGTACGACGGGTCGCTGCAGTCGATGGTGGCGTTGAAGCGGATGACGTCGGAGCTGGTCGGCAGGTTCGTCACCGCGTCGGTCGCGGGGACGCGCGCGTCGGTGCGGGCGTTGGAGGAGGCGGCGCGGGATGCGGGCGTGGCCCGGGAGCGCATCGTGCGTGCCGACGGGCCGCTGGGGCGTTACGACGCGGACCTGGCGGTCCCGGCCGGAATCCTGGCCGAGGTCACGATGCTGAAGACCATCGCGGTGCTGTACGTGATGGATGCGCCGGTGCACGTGCGCCGGCAGGCGCGGGAGCGGGACCGGTTGTTCCGGGTGGCCGAGTACTTCAAGGCGGGCGCGCCGGGCGCGTTGGACCCGGTGTACCGGTGGATGTACGTGCAGGCGCAGTCCGACGCGGAGCGGCTGCGGGTCATCGTCGACCAGATCGCGTCGATGACGGAGTCGCGCGTGGAGCGCCTGGACAAGGGCATCGCCGGCGTGGCCGCGGCCTGGGGCTGAGCCGGCCGCCGACGGGCGTTAGATGAAGTTGAACTCGATGACGATGATCGCCGCGAAGACGAACAGCCAGGCGATCAGGATCGGGTAGCGCAGCATGTGCAGCGCCGAGTGGACGCGGGCGACGCCGGAGCCGGGGCCCTGGGTCGTGGCGGCGTCGGAAAGCTGGCGGAGCAGTTCGAACCAGAACATGGCGATGGTGACCACCCACACGACCATGCAGTAGATGCACAGGGCGTAGATGTCGTAGACGGCTTCGTAGGCGAGCCAGTGGATGAAGATGGTCGCCAGGCCGAGGCCGATGAGGAACGCGGTGCGGAACCAGCGGGGGAGGGCGGCGCCGGTGAGCATGATGACGCCGATGGCCATCACCGCCGCGAACCCGGCGATGCCGAGCAGCGGGTTCGGGATGCCGAACGCCGCGGCCTGCGGGCTTTCCATCACGGAGCTGCAGGTGAAGGCCGTGCCGAAGGTGCAGGAGGGGATGTAGTCGGAGTTCTCGGCGAGCTCGAACTTTTCCACCGTCAGCGTCGTGGAGGCGACGAGGCCGATGAACGCGCCGATGACGTGCAGCCACGCCAGCGCCTTGGGCGTGCGGACGTGGCCCCGGGGCAGCCCGGAATCGGTGCGGGCGGCGGTGCCGGTCGCGGTGGCGGCGGTGGCGGTGGTGCTCATGTGTGGTGTTCCTCGTGCCGTGGGGCGCGCGGTTTCGGTGCCGCGGGCCGGGGTGGTTCCTGCTTTGCGGAGGTATCAACATTCTCCGCGGTCTGGGAGCAGAGTAGTCCCCGGATTCGCGATTTCCATCGCCGAGTGGGGCAGATCACAGGCCGATCGGTCTAGCTTCCGCGGCAGGTGGCCCCGGCCCCCGTCGGTGGGGAAGGTACCGTCCGGTCTAGTTTTCGCCGGCCGCGTCGGAGTTGGGCGCCCGCCCCGCGCGTCAGACTCGTGCGACAGGCCCGCGCGTCAGACTCGTGCTGCATCCTTCCGCGTCCGCCGTCGGTGCCCGTCGTCGGCTGCCGGCGTCGGTGTCGTCGGCATCCGTCGTCGGCGTCAGTCTTCGGCGTCGGGGATGACGCAGAAGGTTTCGTAGTGGTCGTCGGTGTAGTACCAGACGTCGGGGTCGTCCTCGGTGCCGCCGCCGACGACGATGCGCCGTTCGCCGCGGTGGTTCAGGCCCGGGGTGTCGACGGTGTATTCGCGGTAGTAGTCGCCGCGTTCGCGGGGCAGGCGGCCTTCGTAGTTGCCGAAGTGCTTGCCGTCGTGGGCGGCGTAGATGTGGTCCTGGTCGGTGAGGATGCGGTCGATGACGTCGTCGGCCTGCGCCGGCAGCATGTCGACGGGGCAGGTGTCGGACAGCGCGGAGATGTCGTCCTGGTTGGAGACCGTGCGCTCGGCCGGGGTGCGGCCGGTGGTCCGGTC
>DUOR01000087.1 GCA_012838715.1 Actinomycetales bacterium | reverse complement strand
GAAAACTTGGTCAATATTTCAAGAGCCACCAAGAAACAAAAAAGCTCCTGGCACTCACCGATATCAACACAAAAAATAAGTTAGTACATCGGCACACTATCGAGTTCTCAAACAACACACGCACACCAAGACACCAACACCCACATCCCAACCGGGACTAAACGCGGGAGCCGCTCTCGGCAGCAAGATGAAAGCTTATCACTTCCTGGCCCAGAGTCAAACTCGGGCCCAACCGGAGATGAACTCCGGGCAAACCAGCGTCCGCCCCACCGACCTTACGGCCAACCGGGCAGTGCCTCGCTTGCCCGGATAACACTACACAGACCCCCTGAAAAAGCACAACCCCCCAGCTCAAGCAGGGTTTCCACTGCTTGAACCGGGGGTTTCAGCTCCCTACAGGGCGGTCCCGTGTGCCGCAACCCCCGAATCCCAGCCCCTCAGACCAGTTTTCGGGTCGTTGCACTGCATTCCACCGGGCGTTAACCCTGGGAGAACTCGCGGAAACCACGGCAGCCTCGGGAAAACCCGCGGCACACGGCGACAAACCACGGCAGACCACGCAAAACCACCGAGCCCCACGGAGAACCAACGGAACGCCCGCGGGCCCTCCCGTCGGCAAGCGGTCAGCGGTTGATGCGCACGCCGGCGAAGTTCTTCTTGCCGCGGCGCATGACCAGCCACTTCCCATGGAGCAGGTCGGAGTCGGCCGGCTTCCATTCCTCGTCGGTGATGCGCTCGTTGTTCACGTAGGCGCCGCCTTCCTTGATGGTGCGGCGGGCCTCACCCTTCGACTTGGCCAGGCCGGAGGCGACCAGCAGGTCGACCGCGGTGTCGGGCTCGCCGGCGGCGATGTCGGCGACCTCGGTCTCGGAAACGGCGGCGGCCAGCGTCTTCTCGTCCAGCTCGGTGAGCTCGGCGCGGCCGAACAGCGCCTGCGCGGCGAGCTCGACGGCCTTGGTGGCTTCCGGGCCGTGCACCAGGTCGGTCATTTCCTCGGCCAGGCGGCGCTGGGCCTCGCGCTTGAAGGGGCGCTCGGCGACGGCGACCTCGTACTCGGCGATTTCCTCGCGGGTGAGGAAGGTGAACCACTTCAGGTAGTCGATGACGACGGTGTCGCCGGCGTTGAGGAAGTACTGGTACCAGGAGTAGGCGCTGGTCTGCTCGGGGTCGAGCCACAGCTTGCCGCCGCCGGTGGACTTGCCGAACTTCTCGCCGGACGCGTCGGTGACCAGCGGCACGGTGAGGCCGTGGACCTTCGCCTGGTCGAGGCGGCGGTTCAGGTCGACTCCGGAGACGATGTTGCCCCACTGGTCGGAGCCGCCGATCTGCAGGACGCAGTCGTGGTCGCGGCGCAGCTTCACGAAGTCGTTGGCCTGCAGCAGCATGTAGGAGAACTCGGTGTACGAGATGCCGTCGCCGTCGAGTCGGCGCTTGACGGTGTCGCGGTCGAGCATGGTGTTGAGCGAGAAGTTCTTGCCCAGGTCGCGCAGGTACTCGATGACGTTCATCTTCGAGACCCAGTCGTAGTTGTTCACCAGCAGGCCGCGGCCCTCGACGTCGTCTTCGGTGATGTCGATGAAGCTGCTGAGCTGCTCCTTGATCGCCACCACGTTGTCGGCGATCTGCTCTTCGGTGAGCATGGAGCGTTCGCCGACGTCGCGGGGGTCGCCGATCATGCCGGTGGCGCCGCCGGCGAGGGCGATGGGGCGGTGCCCGGCTTCCTGGAAGCGCTTGAGCATCACCAACGGGACGAGGTGTCCGGCGTGGAGGGAGGGGCCGGTCGGGTCGAAGCCGACATAGGCGGTGATGGGGCCTTTCGCCACTTCGGCGCGCAGGGCGTCGATGTCGGTTGACTGCGCGATGAGGCCGCGCCACTCCAGTTCGTCGATGATGTTCTGTTCAGTCACGCGGTTCATCGTAGCCGCTCATGGCTCGCCGTCCGCGTTGGCGTGCCTGCGGTACGGGGTGACGCTGGGGTCGTCGACCCAGAATCGCCATTCGCGTGCCGACGCCAGCCGCAGCCCCACCCTGGGCCCCCTCGAAACCCGCGCCGCGGTGCCGGTGCCAGTGTCCGTGGCCGTACCAGTGCCGGCGCCAGTCCCGGCGTCCGTGTCGCCGCGGGTCCGGCCGTCGGCAAGCACGGGTCCGGTGGGGACGAGGGTGATGCGCGAGGCGGGGTCGAGCAGGTCGATGCCGTAGTCGGCGGGCCCGGCGCCGAGCGCGCGGCCGAGGTTG
>DUOR01000086.1 GCA_012838715.1 Actinomycetales bacterium | reverse complement strand
GGCGGCCGAAACGGGGAAATGCCCGGTCATCCTGGTCGACGACGTCCTGACCACGGGGGCCACCGCCGCCCACTCGGTGCTCGTGCTCGCGTCGCTGGGGGTGCGCGCCGACCTCGTCCTGGTGTTCGCCAACGCGTGAACGGGGCCGGAACCCGGGGGCAACGACGCGGGAACCCGGGGCCAACGGAACGTCAATCCGGGGTCAACGGCGACCCAACAACGCCCGTCGCGGACCCGGGGACGCCGGCCGCGGTCACCGCCCCGCCGGGGCGAAATGCCCCTGACCGGGGCCGTCGTAAAAGACGTTTTCCGGCTCCGTCGGAAAGCGCGGGGTCTTGGCCGTGGGGGTAACCGCGTCTGTATCCTGGAATTGCAGTTAGTCCCGTCACCGTGGACGCCGTGAGTAATCCCGCTCACGGATGGGCGGTGGCCATACCGGGAGGTAGGAAGCAAGTGTCGACACCTGCTGACAGCAACGAGGTCCTCAGCCCCAACGCCCAGGTGACCATCACCGGGCGCAACGTGGAGGTCCCGGAACACTTCGCGGAGCGCGTCAACGGCAAGCTCGCGAAGATTGAGCGCCTCGATCCGACCCTGACGTTCTTCCACGTCGAGCTCCAGCATGAGCCGAACCCGCGCCGCGCGGACCGTTCGGACCGAATCCAGATCACCGCGACGGGCAAGGGACACCTCGCTCGCGCCGAGGCGAAGGAGGACAGCTTCTACGCCGCCCTCGAGTCCGCCCTCGGCAAGATGGAGCGCTCGCTGCGGAAGGTCAAGGCCCGCCGCAAGATCAGCCGCTCCGGCCACCGCGCCCCCATGTCCGTCGGCGAGGCCACCGCGGCGCTCGTCGCCGAGGCCAACGAGACCCCGGAGGCCGCCGATCCGTACGAGGATCAGGTCCAGGAAATCCAGCTGGGCAAGGTCGTCCGCACCAAGGAGCACTCCTCCACCCCGATGAGCGTCGACGACGCCCTGTCGGAGATGGAGCTCGTGGGGCACGACTTCTTCCTCTTCGTCGACGAGGAAACCGGTCGTCCGTCGGTGGTCTACCGCCGTCACGCCTACGACTACGGCCTGATCGCCCTGTCCGACGACGCGTAAGCGCCGTCATCCGGGGAGCCTGAACCGGCGCCCCGCACCAACCGGACCCGCACCCCACCCCGGGGTGCGGGTTCCTTCTATACTGGGGGACTTGAGCGCGTCTGCCGAGGCAATGATGGCCGGCGCCGCCACCAATCCCCGCCGGAAAGGTCACATCCGCAGTGTTTTCCCTCAGCAAGTTGCTCCGCGTCGGTGAGGGGCGCGCCGTCAAGCGCCTGAAGAACATCGCCGACAGCGTCCTCGATCTCGAGGACGAGTACGCCGAGATGACGGACGAGGAGCTGCGGCGGAAGACCGACGAGTTCCGGGACCGGCTGAAGGACGGCGAGAGCCTCGACGACCTGCTGCTGGAGGCCTTCGCCACCGCCCGCGAGGCGTCGTGGCGCGTCCTCGGCCAGAAGCACTACCCGGTGCAGGTGATGGGCGGTGCGGCGCTGCACTTCGGCAACGTCGCCGAGATGAAGACCGGTGAGGGCAAGACCCTGACCTGTGTGCTCCCCGCGTACCTCAACGCCCTCGAGGGCAAGGGCGTCCACGTCGTCACGGTGAACGACTACCTGGCCAAGCGCGACGCCGAGTGGATGGGCCGCGTGCACCGTTTCCTCGGCCTGGAGACCTCCGTCATCCTGTCGGGCCTGAACTCCGACCAGCGCCGCGCGGCGTACAACGCAGACATCACCTACGGCACCAACAACGAGCTGGGCTTCGACTACCTGCGCGACAACATGGCGCACAACCTGAACGACCTGGTGCAGCGCGGCCACCACTACGCCATCGTCGACGAGGTCGACTCGATCCTCATCGACGAGGCCCGCACCCCGCTGATCATCTCCGGCCCGGCCGACGGCTCCCCGGACTGGTACATCGCCTTCACCCGCATCGTCAAGGGCATGCGCCTGGACATCCACTACGAGGTGGACCGCCGCAAGAAGACCATCGGCGTCCGCGAGGAGGGCGTGGCCTACGCCGAGGATCAGCTCGGCATCGACAACCTGTACGCCGCGGAGAACTCGCAGCTGGTCAGCTACCTGAACAACGCCATCAAGGCGAAGGAGCTGTTCGTCCGCGACAAGGACTACATCATCCGCAACGGCGAGGTCCTCATCGTCGACGAGTTCACCGGCCGCGTCCTCGCCGGCCGCCGCTACTCCGAGGGCATGCACCAGGCGATTGAGGCGAAGGAGGGCGTGGAGATCAAGAACGAGAACCAGACCCTCGCCACCGTCACGCTGCAGAACTTCTTCCGCCTGTACGACAAGCTGGCCGGCATGACCGGTACCGCCGAAACGGAAGCAGCTGAGCTGCACCAGATTTACAAGCTCAACGTGATGCCGATTCCGCCGAACCGCCCGAACCAGCGCGTGGACCACGCGGACCTGGTGTACAAGACCGAGGAAGCCAAGTTCTACGCCGTCGTGGAGGACATCCGCGAGCGCGTGGAGGCCGGCCAGCCGGTGCTGGTCGGTACCGCGTCGGTGGAGAAGTCCGAGCAGCTGTCGAAGCTGCTGCAGCGCGACGGCATCAAGCACTCCGTGCTCAACGCGAAGCACCATGAGCAGGAGGCCGAGATCATCGCCGTGGCGGGTCGCCGCGGTGCGGTGACGGTGGCCACCAACATGGCCGGCCGCGGCACGGACATCGTGCTGGGCGGCAACCCGGACATCATCGCCGACCTCAATCTCCGTAACCGTGGCCTGTCCCCGACGGAAACGCCGGAGGAGTACGAGGATGCGTGGGATGCGGAAATCACCCGCGTGAAGGAGGCCGCCGAGAAGGAGGCGGAGGAGGTCCGCGAGCTGGGTGGGCTGTACGTGCTGGCCACCGAGCGCCATGAGTCGCGCCGCATCGACAATCAGCTCCGCGGGCGTACCGCGCGCCAGGGCGACCCGGGCGAAACCCGGTTCTACCTGTCCATGCGCGATGACCTGATGGTGCGGTTCAACGGTCAGCGCATGGAGGCGCTGATGAACACGCTGAACGTGCCCGACGATGTCCCGATCGACTCCAAGGTCGTCTCCAACTCCATCAAGAGCGTCCAGGCGCAGGTGGAGAGCCAGAACTTCGAGATGCGCAAGAACGTCCTGAAGTACGACGAGGTGATGAACCAGCAGCGCAAGGTGATCTACGGCGAGCGCCGCCGCATCCTCGAGGGCGAGGACCTGAAGGACCAGGTCCACGACATGCAGGACGACGTCATCGACGCGTACGTCGACGCCGCGACCGCCGACGGTTACGTCGAGGACTGGGACCTCGACGAGCTGTGGAACGCGCTGGAATCCTTGTACGGCCCGACGATGACGTGGGAATCGCTGGTCGAGGGCGACGAGCACGGCGCCGCCGGCGATCTTTCCGCCCGTGATTTGCGCGAGGTGCTGCGGGAGGACGTGCACGCCAGCTACGGCCAGCTGGAGGAGGCCGTTTCGGCGATCGGCGGGGAGGAGCAGATGCGCAACATCGAGCGCTTCACCATCCTCAACGTGATGGACCGCAAGTGGCGCGAGCACCTGTACGAGATGGACTACCTCAAGGAGGGCATCGGCCTGCGCGCGATGGCCCAGGCCGATCCGTTGGTCGAGTACCAGCGCGAGGGGTACGACATGTTCACCGGAATGATGGACGGCATCAAGGAGGAGTCCATCCGCCAGCTGTTCCTGGTGCGCAAGCAGGTGTTCCAGGCGGAGCAGGCGCAGACCGCGGACCTCAACGACGACGGCGTCGTCGACGAAAAGGATCTCGCGCCGGAGCTGGCCCGCGCCGAGGAGAACAAGCCGAAGCAGATGACCTACTCGGGACCGTCCGCCGACGGCACCGCCGAGCAGAAGCGCGTCGAGGGCGACGGCGGCAATCGGGCCCAGCGCCGCAAGGCCGCCCGCAAGGGCCGCCGCCGCTAGACCGGCGGGACCGCCGCGTCAGCTCCGGCTAGATCAGCCGCAGCGAGGTCAGCGTCCAGCCCTTCCCGGTGTCGCGCATGCCGCCGGCGAGGGCGCGGACGCGGCCGTCGACGGCCCAGGTGCCGATGAACTCCACCCGCGTGCCGCAGACCCGCGCGCACGGGTGCAGGCTCCGCAGCGCCGCCCCCTTGATGCCGCCCGACCGCATCCGGGTGACCAGTCCCTGACGGACCCGGTCGCCGAGCGGCAACTTCCGCAGGACGTCGGTCGGCCTCCGGCCGCCCACCACGTCGAGCGTCTGCCCGAGGATCGCCGCCAGCGCGCGCCGCTCCGCGTCGG
>DUOR01000085.1 GCA_012838715.1 Actinomycetales bacterium | reverse complement strand
CGAACGACCGCGTCGTCGAGGACGTGCGGTCGCAGCTCGGTGACGGCACCGGCGTGCTGCGGGGCGGCCTGGATCGGGAGTCGCTGCGGCTCAATGTGGTGCGGCTGCGCGATACGACGAAGCGGCCCGCGTGGCTCGCGTCGCATCTGCGGGAGCTGCCGGGGTCGGGCATCATCTATTGCCTCACCGTCGCGGCGGCGGAGGATCTGGCGGAGGCGCTGACCGCGTCGGGGTACGAGGTCGCGGCGTACACCGGCCGCACCGACGCCGCGGAACGTGAACGGCTAGAGGCGGCGCTGTTGAAGAACGAGGTCAAGGCGCTGGTGGCCACGTCGGCGCTGGGCATGGGCTTCGATAAGCCGGATCTGGGTTTCGTGGTGCACATGGGTGCGCCGGGGTCGCCGATCTCGTATTACCAGCAGATCGGCCGCGCCGGCCGTGGCACCGATCGCGCCGAGGTCGTGTTGCTGCCGGGTGCCGAGGACCGCGACATCTGGGAGTACTTCGCCTCCCTGTCGTTTCCCGCGGAGGACGTCGTGCGTTTGCTTCTCGACGAGCTCGCGTCCTACGGCGACCAGCCCGCGTCGACGGCGAGGTTGGAAACGGCGGTGGATCTGTCGAGGTCGCGGCTGGATCAAGTGCTGAAGGTCCTCGACGTCGATGGTGCCGTCCGCCGCGTCCGGGGCGGATGGATCGCCACGGGTGCGCCGTGGGAGTACGACGCCGCCCGCTACGGCGGTTTGGCCGAGGCGCGCAAGGCCGAGCAGGACGCCATGATCGCCTACGAGCGACTCGGCGATGCCGCGGGCGGAGCAGGTGGAGGGTACGGAGCGGGAGGAGCGGGCGCATCGAGCGGAGGGGACGAAGCGGGAGGACCGGGCGGGCCGGGCGGAGGGGCCGAAGCGGGTGGGGGCGGGTCGTCGTCAAGCAATGAGGGCCCGAACCCGGATGCCTGCCGCATGCTGTTCCTGCGCAGGCAGCTCGACGACCCGACCGCGACCGGGCCGTGCGGGCGCTGCGACAACTGCACCGGGAAGCACCTGTCGCCCGACATCGATGCGCAGGTCGACGACGTCGTGCGGGCGCGGCTGACCGAACCCGGCGTGCGCATCCCCGCGCGGAAGCAGTGGCCCACCGGGCTCGACCGGCTCATGGCCGGTGGCGACGGGTTGGGGCGCGCGGGGTCGACGCTCGGCGCGACCGGGCTGCGCGTGCCGCTGAAGGGCAAGATCGCGGGCATCGGTGAAGGGCGCGCCATCGGGCGGCTCAACGACATCGCCCGGGGGCCGACGCTGAATTCGCTGCTCGCCGAGGCATCGTGGCGCCCCGACGCCTCCGATTGGAGGGGCGACCGGGTGCTGCGCGACCTCGTCGAGGTGCTCGCCGGATGGGATTGGGACGTGCGGCCCGACACCGTCGTCGCGCTGGTCACCCACGATGCCGTCGTTGCGGGGGCTGGCGCGGATGCGAACGCCGGTGTGGACGGTAATGCAGCCGGCGCGGCAGGCGCGGGAGAAGAAGATGCGGCCGGATCCACCGCCTCGGGTGATCCGGCGCTGCATGGGTCGGCGCTCGACGAGATGGTCGTGGCCTGCGCGATCGCCATTTCCGACATCGGTCGCATGGGCTTCGGCGGCGTGCTTCCGGTGCGCTACGGCTCCCGTCCCGTCGAGGCCCAGAACTCCGCGTACCGCGTCGCCGGCCTCGCCGGCCGGTGGGAGTGGGACGCCATCTCCGACCT
>DUOR01000084.1 GCA_012838715.1 Actinomycetales bacterium | reverse complement strand
GGTGCCCACCTTCGCGCCCTCCGGCAGCTCGGCCAGCGGCACGTTGCCGCGGGAGACGAGCACCTCGCGGGGGTCGACGCGCTGCGGCACGGCGGCGAGCAGCAGGTCCTCCTCCGGCGCGGTGGGCAGGTCCTTGAAGGAGTGGACGGCGATGTCGCAGACGTCCTCGCGCAGCGCGTGGCGCAGGGCCTGGGTGAACACGCCGATGCCGATCTTCTCCACCGGGTCGTGGCGGTTGGCGTCGCCCTCGGTCTTGACGATGACCAGCTCGGCCGGGTGGCCCATGCGGATCAGCGCGTCGCGGATGTGCCCGGCCTGCGTGGTGGCCAGCTCCGAGCCGCGGGTGCCGATGCGAATGACCCGGGCCTCCCCCTCGCGGTCCTCGCGGTCCGCCGAGTCGGCGATGGGGTTGTTGGTGTCAGCCACGATTTCCTCCGGTTCCGGGTTGGATGATGCCTTCGATGTCCGCGTATGCGCCGCCGATGCGGCCCATGCGGTCGCCGACCATCAGGTCGACGGGGACGTCGGTGTCGGCGTAGATGCCCGCCGGCGTTTCCAGCGGCAGGTCGAACAGGCGCTGCAGCGCCATCGCGTACGAGGTGCCGCCGGGTTCGCCCGACAGCTTCTTCACCTGCACCGTCGGCACGTGCAGGAGCTTGTCGACGACTCGCCGGACGGTCCTGCCCACCTCCTGGCGCTCACGGTCGGTGAGCCCCGGGGTCTTGGCCTCCAGGCGCAGCAGCTCGGCGGACACGACCTCGGCGGCGCGTTCGCGCAGCGCCTTCACGGTCGGGGTGACGTCGAGGGCCCGCTGGGCCTGCAGGTAGTCCTGCAGTTCCTCGTCGACGATGGTGCGGGCGGCGGTCTCGTCGTCGCGGCCCAGCTCCTGCGTCGAGGTCATCTGCAGGTGCTCGATGTCGAACAGGGCGATGCCCGGCAGCTCGCCGACGCCCTCCGCCACGTCGCGGGGCATGGACAGGTCGACGATGGCCAGCGGGCCGGCGTCGCGGACGTCCTCCGGCTGGACCACCGGACTCATCGCGCCGGTGGCGGTGACCAGGATGTCGACGTCGGCAAGCACCTCACGGAAATCGGCGAGGGCGATGCCGACGGCGGGCACCCCGGCCTCGATGGCGTGGGCGGCGAGGTTCTCAGCGCGGTCGACCGTGCGGTTGGCGACGGTGATGTGCGCGATGCCGTTGCGGCCCAGGTGCGTCGCGGCGAGGGAGCTCATGGCGCCGGCGCCCAGGATCAGGGCGCGCTTGCCGGCCAGGCCGTCCTCGTCGCCCGGGACGTAATCCGGGTTCAGGGCGCGGATCGCCTCGTCGACGGCGACGGACACCATGGAGGAACCGGCGTCGTCGATGCGGGTCTCGCTGTGCACGCGCTTTCCGGTGTGCAGCGAACGCTGCGCCAGGTCGTGCAGCATGCGGCCGACGGCGGCATGCTCGTCGGCCTCCTGGTAGGCGGCGCGGATCTGGCCGATGATCTGCTGCTCGCCGACGACCATCGAATCCAGGCCGGAGGCGACCGACAGCATGTGCTCGGCGGCGCCCTCCGCGTAGCGGACGTAAAGGTGCGGCGTCAGCTCATCGATGTCGATGCCCGTGCGATCGACGATCTCGCGGACCACCGCCGACAGGCCGGCGTGGAAGCCGCGGGCGGCCACGTAGTACTCCACCCGGTTGCAGGTGGAGACCAGCATCGCCTCGGACACCGCGTCCTCCGCCAGCAGGCGGGCGAGCGTCTTCGGCTGATCCGGCTCCGCGACGGAGACCCTCTCCAACATCGGCACCGGGGCGGATCGGTGTGACATCCCGACGAGCAGAACACTCACGGCAAAACCACCGCTATCCGTTCCTCCTCCATCCGACGGGCCACCGGCCGATCGGATCTCGACTCCCCGCGACCTCGGGCCACCGGGGCATCCCGGCCGTTCGCGGACGATACGCGACGGCGGATCCCGCTCCATTGCCCGAATCTCCGGGGGAAGCGCCGCTGCGCCGCACCCCGGTGGGGGAACCGGATTCGCCGTCCCCTAAACTCGGACACAGGCGTGGTGCGCCCATGTACGGCCAGGGTTCATTTCGAGTCAACGGTAGACGGTGGCGGGGGTATTCCACAAACCCCGCCTTCCCCCGGCGCGACCGGCCCCGCACCGTGGCGACCTCGGATTATGCCGTGGGCCACTCCCCCCGAACGGGCCCCGGCGGGACTCCAGCCGCCTCGCGGCGGACCCGCGGATGGGCTCAGCCGCCCCGCGGCGGACCCGCGGCGGGACTCCAGCCGCCCCACGGACGGGCTCAGCCGCCCCGCCGCAGGCTCCCGGACGGGCTCAGCCCGCATCCTCCAGGGCCTCGATCAGTTCGTCATCGTCGATTTCCCAGCAGGCGATCTCCTCGCCGTCGACGAGAATCACCGGGACGCGGTCGCCGAACTCCAGCGCGTCCGAACCGTCGCCGGCGTCGACGTCGACGATTTCCACGTCCGCCCCGTACCGCTGCGCGATGGGGCGGATCTGCGCCTCCACCCGTTCGCAGGAACCGCAGGTCGCCCGGGTCATCATCGTCACCGTCGCCATCGCGTGGCCAGTCCTTTCCTTCTTCCCCGGATTCGCCCGGATGCTCCCCGGGTTCACGTTCGGCCGGGTTTCCCATGGCCCGGCGAACCGGGCCCACGCAGCATACGATGAACGGACGTAAGGGCCGCGCGGGGCCCGCCGCACCCTGCGGCGGGCCCC
>DUOR01000083.1 GCA_012838715.1 Actinomycetales bacterium | reverse complement strand
GTCGCCCTCGTCGGCGGTGGCCCGGGCGACCCGGGCCTGATCACCGTGGAGGGCCGCCGCCTGCTCCGCCTCGCCGACGTCGTGGTCACCGACCACCTCGGCCCCCTGGAACTCCTCGGCGAGCTGGAGCCGGACGTGGAGATCATCGACGCCGCGAAGCTGCCCTACGGCCGCGCGATGGCGCAGGAGCGCATCAACGAACTGCTGGTCGCCCGGGCCCGCGAGGGCGCCTTCGTGGTGCGGCTCAAGGGCGGCGACCCGTACCTCTTCGGCCGCGGCTTCGAGGAGCTGCAGGCCCTGCGGGCCGCCGGCGTCAACGTCCGGGAAGTCCCGGGCATCACCTCCGCCATCTCGGTGCCCGCCGCCGCCGGCATCCCGGTGACGCAGCGCCGCGTCAACCACGACCTCACCGTCGTGTCCGGCCACGTGCCCCCGGGCCACGAGACCTCGCTGGTCAACTGGGACGCGCTGGGGAAGATGACCGGCACCCTGGTGGTCATCATGGGCGTGAAGAACGGCCCCGCCATCGCCGAACGCCTCGTCGAGGCCGGCCGCGCCGCCGACACCCCGGCCGCCGTCATCCAGGAGGGCACCACCGAGAACCAGCGGGTGTTCCGCTGCACCCTCGGCACCCTCGGCGAGACCATCACCGGCAACGACGTCCGCCCGCCGGCCGTGCTCGTCATCGGCGACGTCGCGGCGCAGGGGCTGTAACCGGGCGGACCGGTTCAGGCCGGCTCAGGCCCGGTTCAGGCCGGCACCGTGATCACGATGCCGCCGTCGCGGGCCACCGCGTCGTGCCCGGCGGCCCGGGCCACCCCGACGGCCGCGTCGAGGGAATCGACCGGCTCCGTCGCCAGCGCCCGCGCCAGCAGGCCCTTGTGGTGCTTGTTGAAGTGCGACACGACCTTGCCCTCCGTGGTCACCACCGTGGCGGTCACCGCGCCCGGCACCTTGCCCAGGTTCAGGTAGGCGCCGGAGCGCAGGTCGACGACGAAGGGCTCGTCCGCCAGCGCGTCCGTGATGGCCGCACCCCACCGGGCGCGCATCGTCGGCGCCGGCTCGGTCAGCTTCGACCCCTCCGCCCCGGCGCCGCTTCCCGACGCATCGCGCCGCGGCAACTTCGACCCACCCGACAACCGGTAGCGGGGGATCATGTCCAACCCGCCGACGACGCCGAACAACGCCGAACCGACGGCCAGCCGCCCCCGCGCGGACGCCGGCAGCGACGGGGCGTCCAGGGCGTCGTAAAGCACGCCCGTATAGCGATCCAGCGCGGGCATCGTGGGGGAGGAGAGCAGCTCCGCGTTGGCGTCGACCTCGGCGGCGAGCTTCGGGCCCAGCTTCAGCGCGGCCATCGCCGCCTCCCGATCCGAGGACAGGGCCACCAGGTCGGCGGCAATCGCCTCCCGCACCGGGTTCAGGGACGGCCACGACAAACCCGCGAAATCCAGGGGCCCGCCGTCGCCGCCCGAGGCCTTCGTCTCGGACGGGGGCAGCAAAATCAACATGGGGGCCAATCGTAGCCGCGGCGCAACCGGCCACCGCGGGCGGTCCGGCCCCGCCAAGGCCAACCAAAGTGAAGGCGGCCCCACGGACGGTCTGTAGGATTAACCACCATGATCACGCGAATGTCCCGGCTGTTCCTGCGCACCCTGCGGGACGATCCGGCCGATGCCGAAGTTGCCTCCCACAAGCTCCTCGTCCGCGCGGGCTACATCCGCCGGCATGCGCCGGGCATCTACTCGTGGCTGCCGATGGGCCTGCGCGTGCTGCGCAACATCGAGGGCATCGTGCGGGAGGAAATGGACGCCATCGGCGCCCAGGAAATCTCCTTCCCGGCGCTGCTGCCGCGTGAACCCTACGAGCAGTCCAACCGCTGGACCGAATACGGCGACAACCTGTTCCGCCTCAAGGACCGCAAGGGCGCCGACTACCTGCTCGGACCCACCCACGAGGAAATGTTCGCCCTCGCGGTGAAGGACCTCTACAACTCCTACAAGGACTTCCCGGTCACCCTGTACCAGGTGCAGACCAAGTACCGCGACGAGGAACGGCCCCGCGCCGGCGTCCTCCGCGGCCGCGAGTTCATCATGAAGGACTCCTACTCCTTCGACATGGACGACGAGGGGCTGGATTCCTCCTACCAGCT
>DUOR01000082.1 GCA_012838715.1 Actinomycetales bacterium | reverse complement strand
GCCCACGCGCGGCCCTCGGCCGACGCCTCGCGGACGCGGTCGAGCTGCTCGGCCACCCGGACGCCGGCGGTGCCGCCGCGGGTGTCGCGCGACGCGACGGCGCCGTCGATGGTCAGGACCTCGCGGACCTCGGGCGTCAGTGACTCATGGACGCCGGCGAGCTCGTCGTCGGAAAGCTCGTGCAGGCCCACGCCCCGCGACTCGGCGATGCGCACGCATTGGCCGGAGGCCTCGTGCGCCACGCGGAAGGGCACGCCCTGGCGGACCATCCACTCGGCGAGGTCCGTGGCCAGCGTGAAGCCGGCGGGGGCCAGCTCGCGCATGCGGTCCTCGTGGAAGGTCAGGGTGGCCACCAGGCCGGTCATCGCGGGCAGCAGCAGGTTCAGCTGCGCCACCGAATCGACGATCGGCTCCTTGTCCTCCTGCAGGTCGCGGTTGTAGGCCAGCGGCTGCGCCTTCAGCGTCGCCATCAGGCCGGACAGGTTGCCGATGAGCCGGCCGGTCTTGCCGCGCGTCAGCTCCGCCACGTCGGGGTTCTTCTTCTGCGGCATGATCGACGAGCCCGTCGACCACTCGTCGGCCAGCGTCACGTACCCGAACTCGGGCGTGCACCAGGCGATGATCTCCTCCGCCAGCCGCGACATGTCCACCGCGATCTGCGCCAGCACGAACGCGCTTTCCGACGCGAAGTCACGCGAACTGGTCGCGTCGATGGAGTTGTCGGCCGCGGAATCGAAGCCCAGCTCCTCGGCGATGGCCTCCGGGTCCAGGTGCAGCGAGGAACCCGCCAGCGCACCGGAACCGTAGGGGCTCACCGCGAGGCGGCGATCCAGGTCGCGGATGCGGTCGACGTCGCGCAGCAGCGGCTGCGCGTGCGCCAGCAGCTGATGGCCCAGCAGCACCGGCTGCGCGGCCTGGAAGTGCGTCTTGCCCGGCATGATCGCGTCCGGGTGCGCCGCCGACTGGTCGGCCAGCGCATCCACCAGATCCAGCACGCCCGCCGCGATGTCGCGCACCGCGTCGCGGACCCACATGCGGAACAGCGTGGCCACCTGGTCATTGCGGGACCGGCCCGCGCGCAGGCGGCCGCCGACCTCCGGGCCGACCCGGTCGATCAGGCCCCGCTCCATCGCGCCGTGCACGTCCTCGTCGGACTCCTCCGGGCCGAACGCGCCGGAGGCGACGTCCGCCCCCAGGCCATCCAGGCCGGCCAGCATGGTCGCCAGGTCATCGTCGGAAAGCAGCCCGCGCGCATTAAGGACCTTCGCGTGGGCCTTCGACGCCAGCACGTCATACGGCGCCAGCACCCAGTCGAAATGGGTCGACTTGCTCAACGCCGCCATGGCGTCGGCGGGCCCGCCGGCGAACCGGCCACCCCACAGCGAACCCTCGTTGGTGCCGTGCTGCTCGACGGCGGACTGCTCGGACATGTCGGTGGTGCTCCTCTTACAGGTTGAAGTCGCGCTTGGCGGCCATCTTCGACGACAGGCCGTGCAGCTCCACGAAGCCGCGGGCCAGGGTCTGGTCGAAGGTGTCGCCCTCGTCGTAGGTCGCCAGGTTGAAGTCGTACAGCGACGAGTTCGAGCGGCGGCCGTTGACGTTGCAGTTGCCGGCGTGCATGGTCATGCGGATGTCGCCGGAAACGCCCTTCTGGGACTCCTCGATGAAGG
>DUOR01000081.1 GCA_012838715.1 Actinomycetales bacterium | reverse complement strand
GCAGGTGGTCAGATCTGCTACTTCTCGCGGTGTATCCAGATGCACTAACTCGAAAGCTGTACCGGCTATTCGGGAACCGGTGGGGAGCCCGGGGCGGGGCAAGCCGGGGGCGGCGCAGTGTCCGGCGGGGGCGCCGGGGTGGGGCAAGCCGGGGTCGGCGCAGTGTCCGGTGCGGAGAGTCGGCGGGGCGAGCCGGGGGGCGCACGACGAAGCGCCAGTGAGCGCACGACGAAGGGCCGGCGACCACGTTGGAAAACATGGTCACCGGCCCTCAGTCAGCGCGACAGCGCCCGATACGGGGCTCGCAGACGGTGCCTGGTGCGGTGCCGGGCCGCCCCGGGAACTAGCCCTTCAGGGACGCCGGCGGGGTGAAGCGGTCGCCGAAGCGCTCCGCGAGGTCCTCGGCGCGGGCGACGAAGCCCTCGACGCCCTGGCCGCCACGGCCGTCGTAGTTTTTGATGAACTGGCGCGTGCCACCGGTCCACGCCGGGTAGCCGATGCCGAAGATGGAGCCGATGTTGGCGTCGGCGTCATGCAGGACGACGCCCTCGTCGACGCACTTCTGGGTCTCCACGGCCTCGATGAACAGCATGCGGTCGACGAGATCCTGGATGTCGACGTCCTCCGACGGGATGGAACCGGCGCCAACCTTCGAACGCAGGCCCTCCCACAGGCCCTGGCGGCGGCCGTTCTCGTACTCGTAGAAGCCGGCGCCCTCCAGCTTGCCCGGGCGGCCGAATTCCTCGATCATGCGGTTGACCAGGTCGGCGACGCCACCGTCGTCGATGTTCTCGCCGCGCTCGCGGGCCGCCGTCTCGTTCTCCTCGCTGATCTTCTTCATGAGCTTCAGGTTCAGCTCGTCGGCAAGCTGCAGCTGCGCGGCGGGGTAACCCGCCTGGCGCGCGGCGGCCTCGACGGTGGCCGGCTCGTAGCCCTCGGCGACCATGCGAATCGCCTCGTTGATGACCGTGCCGATGACGCGGGAGGTGTAGAAGCCGCGGGAGTCGGTGACGACAATCGGGATCTTGCGGATCTGCACCGCGAAGTCCAGGGCGGCGGCCAGGGTCTTCGGGTCGGTGTGGTCGCCGGAGATGATCTCCAGCAGCTGCATCTTGTCCACCGGGGAGAAGAAGTGCAGGCCGATGAAGTCGCCGGTGCGCTCGACGTGGGAGGCGAGCTCGGTGATCGGCAGGGTCGAGGTGTTCGAGCCGAGGATGGCGGTCTTCGGCACGGCGGCCTCAATCTCCGCGTGCACCTTGTGCTTCAGCTCGGTGTTCTCGTACACGGCCTCGATGACGAGGTCGACGTCGGAGAGGTCGTCGTAGGACTCGGTCGGCTTGATGCGGCCCAGCAGCTCCGCGGACTTCTCCTCGGTGGTGCGGCCGCGCTCCAGGGCCTTCGCCTCGATCTTCTCGGAGTAGTTCTTGCCGCGCTCGGCGTTCTCCAGGGCGACGTCCTTCAGCACGACGTCCATGCCGGCCTTGGCGCAGACGTAGGCGATGCCGGCGCCCATCATGCCGGCGCCGACGACGCCGACCTTCTTGAACTCGGTCTTCGGGAACGGGGTGCCGTCCTCCTGCAGCGGGCGGGAACCGCCGCCGTTGCAGTGGTTCAGGTCGAAGAAGAACGCCTGCATCATGTTCTTCGACTGCGAGCCGGTGACCAGCTCGGTGAAGTAGCGCGACTCGATGGTCAGGGCGGTGTCGAAGTCGACCTGGGCGCCCTCCACGGCGGCCTGCATGGCGCGGCGCGGGGCCTTCATCGGCGAGCCCTTGAGCTGCTTGGTCAGGTTCGCGGG
>DUOR01000080.1 GCA_012838715.1 Actinomycetales bacterium | reverse complement strand
GCGTCGGAAAGCTCACCGGCGCTGCGGGGCACGGGGCGGGCGTCAGTCATGGGCACCACGGTAGAGCAATGACAGATGTCATGGGTGGGCAATGACATGCATCCGGGCAGGTCATGACGTTGCGGCCCTACCGGCGGGCGGCGCGGGCCGCGAAGGTGGAAACCGTCAACGAAACAACGCGAACCGGCCGCACCGGCCGGACACCGGAAGGAAATGTCATGCAGGACTTCATCGTCAACCTCCAGAACTTCGTCACCGGCCTGCCGGAGGCCGTCCAGTTCCTGGGCGTCTTCCTCATCGGCCTCATCCCCTTCGTCGAGTCGCACCTCGGCTCCGTCATCGGCGTCGCCGCCGGCGTGCCCATGCCGCTCGCGGTGCTCGCCGCCACCGTCGGCAACACCATCTCCGTCCTCGCCTTCGTCTTCGTCGGCGCCAAGGTCCGCGGCGCTTTCCGACGCGGCCGTGGGGGCGCCGGGGAGAAGCGCGAGGGCCGTGGCCGATCCCGCGTGAAGGAGAACATGGAACGCTTCGGCGTCCCGGGCGCCAGCCTCATCGGCCCGGTGCTGCTGCCCTCCCAGTTCACGTCGACCGCACTGGTCGGCGCGGGCGCCCACCGCGGCACCGTCGTCGCCTGGACACTCGTGGCCGTGGTGCTGTGGGGCGTCATCTCCGGTGGCGCGGCGGCCGGCCTGTTCGGCGCCACCGGCCTGGCCTAAGGCCCCGGCCTAAGGGGCCGGCCCGGTGAAACCCCGGCCGCTAATCCGCATCCAGTCCGATGGTCCGGACCTGGGTGCGGATTACGTGCGCCCACAGCAGGTCGGCGGGATCGGCCGTGCCGGTGAAATGGCCCGCGAGCTCGAGGGAGACGTGGCCGATGATCTGCGACAACGCGCCCAGGATGGCGGCCGCGGGGGCACCGCCGAGGGGCTCGAGCTGGGCGGCGAGTTCATCGTCGACCGGGGTGGCCGGCTCCGCGGGGGAGAGGTCCAGGAAGCAGCGGGCGACCCGCTCGGCCATCGGGATGGTCTCGGGCGGGGCCTGGTAGTCCGGGATCGGGGTGCCGTAGATGAGCTGGAACTGGTGCGGGTTCGCCAGCGCCCAGTCGCGGAGGGCGTTCGCGCGCAGGGTCCACAGCAGCTCCGGGTAGAGGCCGGGCGCGATGGTCACGGCCTCCAGCGCGTTGGCGAGCTCGGCGTAACTTTCCACGATCAGCGCCGTGAGCAGGGCCTCGCGGGTGGGGTAGTAGCGGTAGATCGCCGACGAGGCCATGCCCGCCTCCCGGGCGATGGCGCGCATGGAAAGGGCGACCGGGCCGACCGAGGCGAGTTCGTCGCGGGCGCAGGCGCGGATCTTCGAATCCACGATGGCCTGGTTCTTCTCGCGTTTGCCTGCGGCTTTATCGCTCATGTCCCCAGTGTGGCACAGGTTTCCGGATAAATGCGAGCACTGCTCTTGTCAAAGTGAGAGCAGTGCTCTATCTTGGGGATCACGCACAGAGAGCACCGCTCTCCCTTCGATTGGAGACGACGATGACACTCCCCGGCACCACCACCCACCGCCAGACCGTCCACCAGCCCGTCCGCCAGTCCACCCGTCAGTCCAACGAAACCGAGACCGGTACCGGCACGTCCGCTGCGCCCGCGGCCGGCAATGCCGCGCCCTCCGGCACCGTCCGAACCGTCCGTCGTCCGATTGCCGCCGTGCTCGCCGCGGCAGGTGGCCTGAGTCTCGCGGCGTTCCCGCTGCTCCGTCCCTGGGGCGACAAGACCGGAGCCGCCGCGGAAATGGTGGAGGCCTTCGCATCCCCGATGTGGGTCGTCTCCCACTCCGCCGGAATGCTCGGCTTCGTCCTGCTCGCCGCCGCG
>DUOR01000079.1 GCA_012838715.1 Actinomycetales bacterium | reverse complement strand
TTTACTGAAGGAATAATACCTAAAAGATTTGAACCTGATAAGAATAGATTACCTATTACCGAATCCCGCCCCGCCCGGCGGCGGCTCCAATAGCCTGGGCGCATGACGCAGAAGAATGCCGCCGGTTCGTCCGGCACCACCGCAACCCCCGGCACGCCCGCGCCGCGCCACGGCATCGCATACTCCGAAACGGGCAGCGGCCCGACGCTGGTGCTCATCCACGGCGTCTGCCACAGCCGCCACGCCTGGGACGACGTCGTGCCCTACCTCGCCGACGACTTCCGGGTCATCACCATCGATCTGCCCGGCCACGGCGAATCCCCCGATCCCGACCCGATGGACGAGGGCGTCGTCGACCGGATCATCGGCGACATCGCCAACTTCCTCCGCGACGTCACGCCCGGACCCGGGGACGCGGCCGCCGGCCCCGGTGACGCGGCCGCCGGCCCGGACGCCGCGCCATCACTCGTCGGAAAGCCCCACGTCGCGGGCAATTCCCTCGGCGGTTACGTGGCGCTCGAGCTGGCGCGGCGCGGCCATGCGGCGTCGGCGACCGCGCTCAACCCCGCCGGGTTCTTCCATGGCCCGGGCGACCAGAAGCGCACGGTCAACCAGTTCCTGGCGCTGCGCGGCACGGGGCGGGCGTTCCGGAAGATGATTCCGTTCCTGTCGCGGACGGCGGCCGGCCGGACGTTCATGTTCGGCATGTTCTCGTCGAAGCCGTGGCGACTCAACCCCGACAACGTCATCCGCGACGCGGGGAACCTGCTGCGCAACAAGGTCATCGACCACGGGCTGCGCGCGAAGTTCGACTTCTCCCCCGACACCGCCGGCGCGCGCCAGACCTGCTACTGGGGCACGCGCGACCTCACGCTGTACCGCGGCTGGAAGCGGCACTTCGCCGTGCTTCCCGACGTGCCCCTCCACCTCCTGCCGAACCTCGGCCACGTGCCGATGCTCGACGACCCCCGCACCGTCGCCGAAGCGATCCGGCGCGGCACCGGGCTGGGCTGACCGGCCCGTCAGACCCCGGTGAGCAGGCGGTCGCGGGAAATGCGCAGGTCGTAGGCGCCGGGGTCGAAGGAGCGGGTCTTCAGGCGGAACAGCCACGTCCAGCTCGGCCACACCGCGGGGGCGTTGCCGTGCTCGTCGAGGTACCAGGAACCGCAGCCGGTGACCCATACCGACTCGGTGAGGCGCTCGCGGATCCAGTCGTTCCACTCGTCCTGGGCGCGGGCGGTGACCTCGGCGACGTCGGCGCCGAGCTCCCGCTTCTTCGCCAGCATCGACATGAAGTAGTTCACCTGGGACTCGATAATGAAAATCATGGAGGAATGGCCCAGGCCGGTGGCCGGCCCCATCATGACGGACAGGTTCGGGAAGCCGTGCACCGTCGTGCCCTTGTGCGCGGCCATGCCCTCGCGGCCCCACACCTCGGTGAGGGTTTCGCCGGAACGGCCGGTGACGAGCTCGAACGTCGGCGAATCCGTGACATGGAAGCCGGTGCACACGATGAGCACGTCGATGGGGCGCTCGGTGCCGTCGACCGTCTCGATGGAGTGCGCGTTGACGCGGCGGATCGGGTCGGTGACCAGGTCGACGTCGTCGCGGGCGATGGCCGGGAAGTACGTGTTGGAGATGAGCATCCGCTTGCAGCCGATGGTGTGATCCGGGGTGAGCTTGCGGCGCAGTTCCTTGTCCCGCACCTGCGCGAACAGCAGGCCCTTCGACAGGGCGCGGATGGGTTCCATCAGCTTGGCGTTGCGGGTCAGGCCCGGCACCTGCAGTTCACGGAAGAACCAGTCCTGGGCGCGCACCACGCGGCGCAGCCCCGGCACGGACCGCAGGGCGCTGCGCTCCCACCCCAGGTACGGGCGGTCCAGGCGCGGGATGACGTACGGCGCGGTGCGCTGGTACACGTCCAGGTGCGCGACCTCCTCCGCGATGGACGGCACAATCTGGATGGCCGACGCGCCGGTGCCGATGACCGCCACCCGCTTGCCCTTCAGATCGACGTCGTGGTTCCAGCGGGCAGAGTGGAAGATCTCGCCCTCGAAGCCGTCGATGCCCTCGATGTCCGGCAGCCGCGGCTCGCACAGTGCGCCGACGCCGAGGACGAGCTCCCGCGCGCGCCACGTCGTCGTCGGCCCCTCCACCGGCTCGGCGGTGGTGACGGTGCCCGCCGCCGTCGCCGCGGCCGTCGCGCCCGGCGCC
>DUOR01000078.1 GCA_012838715.1 Actinomycetales bacterium | reverse complement strand
CTTGGTGCGCTGGCCACGGACGGGCAGGCCACGACGGTGGCGCAGGCCCTGGTAGGAGCCGATCTCGATCTTGCGTCGGATGTCGGCCTGGACCTCGCGGCGCAGGTCGCCTTCGACCTTCCACGAGGACTCGATGGCGTCACGCAGGGACGAAACCTGTTCGTCCGACAGGTCGTCGGTGCGCAGGTCCGGGGAGATGCCGGTCTTGTCCAGCAGCTCGGAGGCACGGGCGGGGCCGATGCCGTAGATGTAGGTGAGAGCGACCTGCATGCGCTTGTTGCGCGGCAGGTCAACTCCAGCAAGGCGTGCCATTCGGCAGTTTCCTTCCGGTTGGTGCGGTGGTTTTCTCCACTGCCGTCCCCACCCGGGTCCGCGCCCTGGCCCGGTCGGATGCCGGGTTGGCGGGATGTGTTGCGTGGGGCTCCGGCCACCGTTGCCGGAGGTGAACTGACGGGATGGGGGAAGGCGCGGCCGTGCTTTCCGACGGCCCGGGGGCCGGGTCGGTGGACGTCCCGCCGCGTGTGCGGCGCAATGCGCGTTTCCGTGACCGCGACGGCGGGTGCCGCGCGTGGTCGTCCGTCCCGCTAGGACGGTGGAGTATGTGCTGTCTTACTTGTAGCGGTAGACGATTCGGCCGCGTTCCAGGTCGTACGGGGAAAGTTCCACGACGACGCGGTCCTCGGGGAGGATGCGGATGTAGTGCTGGCGCATCTTGCCACTGATGTGGGCGAGCACCTTGTGCCCGTTGTCCAGCTCCACTCGGAACATCGCGTTCGGCAGGGGCTCGACGACGCGGCCCTCAACCTCGATTGCGCCTTCCTTAGCCATATCCTCCACGTTTCCCCGGCCCAAACTGGCCGGTAGGCTGATGTCTTGCTACGTGACGAGGGCACAGTTGTGCCTCGCCAACGGCCTACCTTACCCGCGAGCTGCGGTTATTCCAAATGTCCGCCGCCGTGACCTGCGGCACCCCGGTTTTCGGGCGGAACCTGCGCGGGGCGCCCTCCGCTACCGGATCAATCCGAAGTGGTTCAGGAGCGCCTCGACGGCGGCCAGGTCCTTCACGCCGTAGATGCGCAGGACCGGATGGTAGTCGCCGTCGTCGGTGGCGTAGAGGCGGCGGACGTCGTGGATGGTGATGTCGGCGTCCTCGTCCTCCGGCCACGGGCCGGCGTAGCGCTCGTCGTCGGGGTCGCAGGGTTCGGAAATCTTGACTGCCGCACCGTCGATGATGTCGTCGCGGAAGTACTCGTAGTCGATGAAGCACTCATGGTCGTAGGGGCCGGGGATCGGCCGGGTGCCGCGGGTGTCGAAGTGCACGCTGACCAGCTCGTCGGGATGCGCGAGTTCGGGCAGGCCATTGTCCGCCGCGAATGCGTTGAGCTCGGTGCCCCACCCGCTGCAGTAGAAGCTGAGGTTCTCGTACTTCCGGGCATCACCGTCGTTGCAGCTTTCGAAGGCCTGCGCCAGCGGGACCGGGTCGAAAAGATCGAAGTAGTAACCGATGGCCTCCGGGACGTCGACGCCCGCGGGCACCGCCTCCGGCGGCGCGACCGGCGGGGCGGTCGGCGTCGGCATGGGCCGCGCTCCGGG
>DUOR01000077.1 GCA_012838715.1 Actinomycetales bacterium | reverse complement strand
TCCGACGTCGAGAGCCGGCGACGCAGTTGTCCCTGAGGCCCAGCGCCCAGTGTGGGCCGAGTTGTGGCGCGCTGGTCAGCATCTGTGCATGGGGTTTCCGGGCTAGGTGTTATGTCCCGTGAGGTTGTGAACGACTTCCGCGGGAGTTAAGCCGCCCAGTGCGCTATGGGGTCGGTGGTGATTGTAGTGATGCAACCACCTCGGATACTGCTGCGCACGGGCGGCTTCGCCGTCGTAGGTATCGGCATAGGCCCATTCAGCGGCCAACGTCCGGTTGAACCGCTCGACCTTGCCGTTGGTCTGCGGCCGATACGGACGCGTGAAGATGTGTTTGACCTGCTGGGCAGCAAGCACGTTGTTGAACAACCGCGACCGGTATGCCGGGCCGTTGTCGGTCATCACCCGGCTGATGCCGATGCCGTAACCGGTGAAGAAGTCCCGGGCCCGGTTCCAAAACCCTGCGACGGTGTCTTTCTTTTCATCGCCGAGGATTTCCGAATACGCCAAGCGCGAGCAGTCATCGACAACGTGGTGCAGGTAGGCGTACCCGACGCCGGAGTGACCCTTGGTCTTGTCGTTTCCGCGGCCAAGTTTGCGCCAGCCACCGCCATCGGGGATGCGACCGAGTTTCTTGATGTCCATGTGGACCATGTCGCCGGGGGCGTCATGGACGTAGGAGTTGACTGGCATCCGGCGCACCGGCAGACCGGTGGCCTGGTCGAGGCACGCCAGGGCCGGCATGCGGTAGCGGCGAAGTACCCGGTGGACCGTAGAGGGCACCAAGCCCAGGTGATAGGCGATGCGGGCCGGGCCCCAGCGCCGGGTGTGGCGCAGTTTGACGATGCGGCGTTCGGTGCGCTGTGTCGTTTGGTTCGGGCTGGCGGCGGGCCTGCTGCTGCGGTCGGTCATCGGTAAGCCGTCGCGGTAGCGACGGGACCATTTGTGGGCCGTGGAGGCCGAGACCTGGAATCGTTCGGCGGCTCGGGCGCAGCTCCATCCGTCGTTGACGATGAGTTGGGCCAGGCGCAGTCGCCCGGTGGGGGTCAGTGGTGCGTTAGCGTGGGTCATGGAAGGTCGTTTCTGGTGTCTTTGAGTGTGGTAACCCAAGACAATCACAGGGACGGCCTTCCCTTTTTCTGTCTGACCGTGGCTATCGCCGGATGTGGTGATGGCCCGGTAGGTCGCGTTCGCAACCTACCGGGACACAACAACTAGTGAACGGCCGGGGATAGACGAGAGGCCAGGGAAAGTCGAAGGGGCGGGGATGGGTGAGCGGGCCGAGCGAGCGGCGGGGCGCGCTACCCGAAGAAGTCGACCAAGGCCTTGTTGACCTGCTCGGGGGCCTCGATGGTCGGGACGTGGGCGCCGGGGGACACCTCGACGTACGTCACGCTGCCGTTGCCGCCGTTGCCGCCGTTGCCGCCGTTGCCGCCGTTGCCACCGTTGCCACCGTTGCCGTCGCTGCGTCCGGCACCGGCGTCCGAGCGGCCGCCCGCGATACCGTCCGCGATGGCCTTCAACGCCGCCGGGGGCGTCGACCCATCTTCGGTGCCCGCCAAAACGAGGGTGGGCACGGTGATCTCGGAAAGCCGGTCGCGGAAGTCCCAGCCGGCGAGGGCGTCCGCGCAGGAGGCGTAGCCCACGCCGCGGGTCGACAGGATCATGCGGCGGTGAAAGTCCGTGGTCGCCGGGTTCGCGTCGCGGAACGACTCGGTGAACCACAGGCCGACGACGCCGTCGACCATCGGGGCCATGCCCTCGGCGCGGGTCAATTCCGAACGCGGGGCCCACTTGTCGGGGCCGCCGAAGTAGGCTGCGGTGCACAGGAACGCCGCCTTCGTCACGCGGTCCGACGTCGCCGCCAGGTACTGCGCCAACGCGCCGCCGAGGGACAGTCCCACCACCTCGAAGGACCGGACGCCGAGGGAATCGAGGGTGCCGAGGACGTCGTCGGCAAGCGAATCGAAGGTCGTCTCACCGGGCGCGACGTCGGGGTCGGGGGACAGGCCGTGGCCGCGGTGGTCGAGCGCGATGACGCGGCGCGTGGCCGACAGCGCATCAAGCTGCGGCAGCCACATGTCCGTGGTGGACGCGATGGACCCGAGGAAAACGACGGGGTCACCGCCGTGCTCGGCGCCGAATTCGACGTGGTGCAGGATCATGCTCTTCTCCTTGTTCCTTGTTCTTGTTCCGTATTCCTTGTCCCGTGTTCCTTATTCCTTCTCCAGCACGGCGGCCATGCCCTGGCCGCCGCCGATGCACATGGTGGCCAGGCCGTATCGGGCGTCGTCGCGGCGGCGCAGTTCGTGGCTGAGGGTGACCAGCATGCGGGCGCCGGTCGCGCCGACGGGGTGGCCCATCGAGATGCCGGAGCCGTGCGGGTTGAGGCGCGGGTCGGTGGCGTCGACGCCCCATTCGGCGAGGACGGCCAGTGCCTGCGCGGCGAACGCCTCGTTGAGTTCGATGACGTCCATGTCGTCGAGGGTGAGGCCCAGTCGCCCGAGAGCCTTGGCGGTGGCGGGGGCGGGGCCGATGCCCATCGTTTCGGGGGCGACGCCGGCGACGGCCCAGCCGGCGAGCTTCGCCATCGGTTCGAGGCCGAGGGCCTCCGCCTTGGCGCGGGTGGTGACGATCATCGCGGCGGCGCCGTCGTTCTGCCCGGACGCGTTGCCGGCGGTCACCGTCGCCTGCTCGTCCTGGCGGCCCATCACGGGGCGCAGTCCCGCGAGCTTTTCGACGGTCGTGCCCGGGCGCATGTGCTCGTCCTCGGTGACCTCGACGGCCGGGTCCTTCCGGCGGGCGGCGGGCGCGGTGACGGGGACGATTTCCCCGGCGAAGATGCCGTTGTCGCGGGCGGCGACGGCGCGGGCGTGGGATTCGGCGGCCAGTTCGTCCTGGGCTTCACGGGTGATGGAGTACTCGCGGCGGAGGTTCTCGGCGGTTTCGATCATGCCGCCGGGGATGGGGTGGTTCTTGCCGCCGGCGGTTTCGCGGGCCTCGGAGAGGCGGTCGCGGAAAGTCATGTTGCCGCCCTTGGCGCCCCAGCGGACCTTCGAGTCGACGGTGTACTCGGTGCGGCTCATGGATTCGGCGCCGCCGGCGATGATGAGGTCCGCGGCCCCGCAGGCGACGTGCGCCGCGGCGGTGGCGACGGCCTGCAGTCCCGAACCGCAGCGGCGGTCGAGCTGCATGCCCGGGACGGAATCGCCGAGGCCGGCGTCGAGGGCGACGACGCGGCCCAGCGCCGGGGCGGAGCCGTTCGGGTTGGCCTGGCCGAGGATGAGGTCGTCGACCTCGGCGGGGTCGATGCCGGTGCGCTCGACGATGGCGGAGACCACGGTCGCCGCGAGGTCCTGCACCGGGACGTTGACGAAGGAGCCGCCGTAACCGCCGACCGCCGTGCGCAGCGGGGAGCACAGGACGACGTCGTCGGGGTTCTTGGCGGGCGAGTTCACGTTATCGGGGGAGGTCATGGGTGCCTTTCGGGGTTATCGGGGTCCGTTGCCGCCGCCCGTTCCGGCGGATGCGGAAGGGGCGGCGTCGGAAAGCGAAGGGGGTGAGTGGGGCGGCGTCAGCGGCGCTGCGCGGCGAGGTCCTCGGCGATGGCGGTGGCGGTGTCGAGGACGGCGGGCAGGAAGTCGCGGAGGAGGTCGTCGATGTCGTGGGCGGCGGTCTGGGTGGACACGTTGATCGCGGCGACGGTGCGGCCGTCGGTGCCGCGGATGGGGGCGGCCAGCGACCGCAGGCCCGGCTCGAGCTCCTGGTCGACGAGGGCCCAGCCCTGCGAGCGCACCTGCTTCAGTTCCTTGCGCAGTTCCTTTTCCGTGCCGAGGGAGCGGGGCGCCAGGCGTTCGACGTCGGTGGCGGCGAAGTAGGCGTCGAGTTCGGCGTTGGGCAGGTCGGCCAGGAGGACGCGGCCCATGGAGGTGGCGTAGGCGGGGAAGCGGGTGCCCAGGGTGATGGACACGGTCATGATGCGCCGCACGGGCACGCGGGAGACGTACACGATGTCGGAGCCGTCGAGGACGGACATCGAGCTGGATTCGCCGACGCGCGTGGACAGCTGCTCGAGCCGCGGCTGCGCGATGGCCGGCAGCGACAGGCTGGACAGGTAGGAGTAGCCCAGTTCGAGGATGCGGGGGGTGAGCCAGAATTCGGAGCCGTCGGTGCCGGCGTAGCCCAGGTCGACCAGCGTGTGCAGGAAGCGGCGGGTGGTGGCGCGGGCGAGGCCGGTTGCTTCGGCGACCTGCGCCAGGGTCTGCCGGGGGCGTTCGGCGCCGAATGCGCGGATGACGGACAGGCCACGGGCCAGGGACTGGACGTGGAGGGCGTCGGGCGCCTTCGGTTCGTTCATGGTTCACCTTTCGGTACGGGCGGTCGGCGGTGCGGGTGGTGCGGGCGTTCGGCGTTGACGGTAGCGGCGGGGGTCGCCGCCGCGGGTGTCTTTGCGGTGCTTTTGCTTGCCGACGTTGTGCGCTATGCGAACTGCTGTACAACCTGCGAACGCCAGTGTACAGTTTCGGACATGCTTGACAAGACCCTTTCCTCCGCAGATGCCGCGGTGGCCGATATCCCGGACGGCGCCTCCATCGCCGTCGGTGGATTCGGCCTGGTCGGCATCCCCTCCGTTCTCATCGCCGCCCTGCGCAAGCTGGGCTCCGGCGAGCTGACCATCATCTCCAACAACTGCGGCACCGACGGTTTCGGTCTGGGCACGCTGCTCGAGGACCGGCGCATCACCCGGACCATCGGCTCCTACATCGGCTCGAACAAGGAGTACGCCCGCCAGTACCTGGCCGGTGAGCTCTCCGTCGAGTTCACCCCGCAGGGCACGCTGGCCGAGCGCATGCGCGCGGGCGGCGCCGGAATCCCGGCGTTCTACACCACCGCCGGCGTGGGCACGCAGGTCGCCGAGGGTGGCCTGCCGGTGCGCTACAACTCCGACGGCACGGTCGCCGAGACCTCGAAGCCGAAGGAGACCCGCGAGTTCGACGGTCAGCTGTACGTCCTCGAGGAGGGCATCCGCGCCGACTACGCCCTGGTCCACGCCCACAAGGGCGACCGCTACGGCAACCTCGTGTTCAACAAGACGGCCATGAACTTCAACCCGGATGCCGCGATGAGCGGCAAGACCACGATTGCCCAGGTGGAGCACCTGGTCGATTCGATTGACCCCAACGAGGTCGACCTGCCGGGCATTTACGTCGATCGCGTGGTCGTCGTGGGCCCGCAGGAGACCGGCATCGAGAACAGGACGGTGAGCGAAAAGTGACCTGGACGAAGCAGCAGATGGCCGCGCGCGTGGCCAAGGAGCTGGTCAACGGCCAGTACGTGAACCTGGGCATCGGCATGCCGACGCTCATCCCGGGCCACCTGCCCGATGACCTGGAGGTCGTGCTCCACTCGGAGAACGGCATCCTCGGCGTCGGCCCGTACCCCACGGACGATGAGGTCGATCCGGAGCTCATCAACGCCGGCAAGGAGACCATCACCATCGCCGAGGGCGGTTCCTACTTCTCTTCCTCGGATTCCTTCGCCATGATCCGTTCGCGTTCCGTCGACGTCGCCGTCCTCGGCGCGATGGAGGTGTCCCAGTACGGTGACCTGGCGAACTGGATGATCCCCGGCAAGATGGTCAAGGGCATGGGCGGCGCGATGGACCTGGTCCATGGTGCGAAGTCGATCATCGTGATGATGGACCACGTCACCAAGAAGGGCGCCTCCAAGATCCTGCCGGCGTGCGTGCTGCCGCTGACGGGCGCGAAGTGCGTCGACATGATCGTCACCAACTACGCCGTGTTCGCGGTCGACGAGAACGAGGGCCTCACCCTCCTCGAGTGCGCCGAGGGCGAGACCGTCGAGTCCGTCCGCGACGTCACCGACGCCCCCTTCGCGGTGGCGGAGTCGCTGGCGCAGCCCACCGCTTGATTCTCCGGTCGCGCGGCCCCTTCGGTCGCGTGGCCCCTTCGGTCGCGTGGCCCCTTCGGTCGCGTGGCCCGCGCCGCCGCCGGACATCCTCCCTTCGCTTTCCGACGGCGGCATACGTGAACCCCCGGCCACCTGGCCGGGGGTTTCGTGTTGGGGAGGGGCGGATGGTTCGCCGCCGCCGGGGTCAGTTCGCCGCGGTGACGTGCGTGGAATCCGGGGTGGACTCCTCGGTGCGCTCCGGGGTCGGGAGCAGTTCGACGCGCTGCTCCTGCGCCGGGGAGCGCTGCACCATCGCGGTGAGCACGGAACCGATGAGGGCCAGGCCCGCGAAGATGTACAGGGCCGAACCGGAGGACAGGCCGGCGCCGATGATGAGGCCGCCGATGACCGGGCCGAGGATGCCGCCGATGCGGCCGAAGCCGGCGCACCAGGCGACGCCCGCGGCACGGGCCTCGGTGCCGAAGTAGTTCGCGGTCAGGCCGTAGACCAGGACCTGCGTGCCGATCGTGCCGAAGCCCGCGATGGCGACCGCCGCGTACAGGACGCCGAGCGGCAGGTTCATCGGCAGGGCGACGAGGCACAGTGCCGCGATGAGGAAGGTGCCGGCGACGACGCGCTTGGCGCCGATGCGGTCGGCCAGCCAGGACGCCGCAAGGCCACCGACGATGGCGCCGCCGTTGAGGACCACCAGGAACAGCAGGGAACCGCTCGCCTGGCCGCCGGCGCCCTCCATGATCTTCGGCAGCCACGTGTTCAGGCCGTAGGTCAGCAGCAGGCCGGTGAAGCTCATGAAGCCGATGAGCAGCGCACCGATGGCGTACTTCCGGGAGAAAAGCGCCGCGTAACCGACCTTCTCGGCCGGGGCCGGGGTCTCGACGTCACCGGCGGTGGCGGCGGCGTTCGGGGAGCCCGTGCCCGGGGCGCCGGAGTTCGTGGCGCCGGGGTTCGGGGCGGTGGCGGCGGTGGAGTCGTCGGAAAGCGAGGAGGGGGAGGGGATGAAGTCGGACATGGGCAGCCCGTGCTTGTCGCACACCGCCAGTGCCTCCTCGGTACGGCCGACGGACACGAGCCAGCGCGGCGACTCCGGCAGCGCCACGATGATGAGCGGCACGAGGAACAGCAGCGGCGACGCGCCGATGAGGAACAGGCCGCGCCAACCGATGGCGTCCAGAAGCAGGATGGCCAGCACCGACGCCATCACGCCGCCGGCGGGGATGCCCGAATAGACGATGGCGTTGAACAGGTTCTTCCGGCCGCGCGGAGCGAACTCCGCGATGATGGCGCCGCCGGTGGCGACGATCATGCCGACGCCGACGCCCGTCAGGAAGCGGAAGAAGCCGAACGCGGCGGTCGAGGTGGTCAGTGCGGTCAGGGCCATGCCCGCCGAGAACCACACCGACGCCACCAGCATCACGCGCTTGCGGCCGAACCGGTCACCGACCGCACCCGCCGTCAGCGCGCCGACGAGCACGCCGATGAGCGCCCACGCGCCGAGCGTGCCCGCCGTCTCCGGCGACAAGGCGCCAATCTGCGACGGGTCGTCGAGCAGCGTCGGCAGCACCGCGCCGTAGACGACGAGGTCGTAACCGTCGAAGAGGATGGCGGTCGCGACGACCGTCAGGACGAGCAGCACCGAACGGCGGTGCGTCCGTGACGCCCACGGGCCGGAATCGGCGGGGGCGGCGGTGTTCGCGGCTGCGGCGGCGCTGTTCGAGGTGGACTCGGGTGCGGGCGCGGCGGGCGTGCCGTGCGACGGGTGCGAGGGGTTCTCGCTCGAGGGCGAAGGGCTCATGTGCGGGCTCCTTGGTCGATTCGGACGTGGCCGCCGATTCCCTTCGCACCCACTGATGTTCGCTTTGCGAACGTGAATGCGGAGGGTGAACGCCGGCCGTTGCAACGAATCTACATCGAGTGGGCGGCGTCACAAACGGGCAATTTTGTGACGCGCGACATATGTGCCGGGGTTCGCGATGCGCACGTGAAAACGGGGCTGTAACACCGGGTTCGCGGCACGAACATGGCCCCTGACCTTCCCGGATGCGGTGCACTCGGGAAGCGGGGCCATGATGTGTTCGCTGTCCGGTCAATTCTTCTTCGGGGGTGCTTTGGGGGCGGAATCGAGGAGCTTTGCGACGGCCACGCCGAAGACCAGTCCCCAGAACGGGGCCGAAATGCCGAGCAGGCTCAGCTCCGAGAACGTGACGATGAAGCACGCCAGCGCGCCCGCCGACGCCCCGCCCGAGAAGCCCGCCAGGAAAGCGTTCTTCAGGGGCGTGAACATGGCCACGCCGGCCAGGGTGCCGATGAACGCCGCCGGCATCGCCAGGATGAAGCCCGTGAACGCCGGGGCAATGAGGCCCACGCCGATGGACATGACGCCGCAGGCGATGGCCGCCGCGTAATGGACCTGCTTGCGGCCCTCCGCGACGAGCAGGGCGTTGGTGGGGCCGGTCAGGCAGGTCGGCGTCGAGCCGAGCAGGGCCAGCGGAACGCTCGCCGCGCCACTGGCCGCGGCGGCGACGTTGACCGGCGGGCGGTGGCCCGCGGCGCGCAGCACCGCGACGCCCTGCCCGTTCTGCACGACGATGACCGTGATGGCCAACGGGATGACAAGCTCGATGGTCGCCGCCCAGGAGAACGCGGGCATGGTCAGCACGGGCGCGGCGATGATGCCGCCGTCGAGCGCGCCGTCCTCGAGGCGGCCCGAGAGCAGCGCCACCGCCGTGCCGACGCCCGCCGCCAACGCCACGGGCGGGGCGATCTTGCCGATCGCCGGCACCGCCGTCAGGGCGACGAACACGAGGATCATCGGCAGGGCGATCAGGGGATCCGCGAGCGACGCGTCGACGAGTTCGAGGCCGAACCGGAGGAAAATGCCCGCGACCATGGCCATGACGATCTGCGGCGGCAGCGCGTCCATCACCCGCGCGACCAGGCCGGTCCAGCCGAGCAGGAACACGAGGACGCCGGTGAGCACGTATGCGCCGAGGACTTCCGCGAACGCCAGATGGGACAGTGCGTCGCCGGCGATGACGGTGCCCGGGATGGTCCAGAAGTACGCCTGCGGCGAGCGGTACCACCAGCTCAGGAAGATGGTGAGCAGGCCGTTGCCCAGGAACACGCCGAAAATCCACGAGGACACCAGCTCATCGCCGAGGTTGCCCTGCGCGGCCGCGGCGAGGATGACGGCCACGGGCCCCGAGGCCGCGAAAAGCAGTGCCACGAAGGCGTTGCCGACCGAGGTTGCCGTCATGTCGGCGAGGATTTCGCGCGGTCCGGGGCGCGTGTTCGTCGGCGGTTCAAGTGCGAGCCCTGGTCGCCGGGCGGTACGGGTGGTCATGAATCCTCCGTGGGGGTTTGTGAGCTGCGTTACAAAGTACGGCAGATGTTCGGGATTCGGCAATGTGTGCGATATGCGAACGTGCGGGCAGGGTCCCCGCCCGGCCCGTCGGCACGCAGAGGGGCGTCGTGCGCCCGGCGAAGAAGAGGGTGCGCGCGGCTCGTCGGCAAGCGTCCCGGCGGGAAGACGATGAAGAAGATGAGGTGCGGCGCGCCGCGCGGCCTCGGCTGGTGGGCCACATCCGGGCGGGCGGCTAGGCTGAGTGCGATTGGCCCGCGGCATCGTTTCCACCGCCGCGGGCACGGCGGAATAACGGTGCCGCCCCCGGGGTTGCACCCGGAAGGCGGCGGGGCGGCCAAGCCCGGCCGGACACCGCCGACGCGAGACGACCAGGGAAGTGGGGCCGTTCATGGCACGTATGCAGGAAAGCGCCGACTTGCTGAAGTGCTCCTTCTGCGGGAAGAGCCAGAAGCAGGTCAAGAAGCTCATCGCCGGGCCCGGCGTGTACATCTGCAACGAGTGCATCGAGCTGTGCAACGAGATCATCGAGGAGGAGCTGAGCGTCTCCTCGTCGAAGGACGAGGGCGACGACCGTCTGCCGCGCCCCTCCGAAATCCGCGACTTCCTCGATGAATACGTCATCGGGCAGGACGCGGCGAAGCGCACGCTGGCCGTCGCGGTCTACAACCACTACAAGCGCATCCGCGCCGAGGAGCAGGGCTCCCGCGACGACGTCGAGCTGTCGAAGTCGAACATCCTCATGCTCGGCCCGACCGGCTGCGGCAAGACCTACCTCGCCCAGACGCTGGCGCGGAAGCTGGACGTCCCCTTCGCCATCGCCGACGCCACCAGCCTCACCGAGGCCGGCTACGTCGGCGAGGACGTGGAGAACATCCTGCTGAAGCTGCTGCAGGCCGCCGACTTCGACGTGGCCAAGGCGCAGCGCGGCATCATCTACGTCGACGAGGTGGACAAGATCTCCCGCAAGTCGGAGAACCCGTCCATCACCCGCGACGTCTCCGGCGAGGGCGTGCAGCAGGCGCTGCTGAAGATCCTCGAGGGCACCGTCGCCGCCGTCCCGCCGCAGGGCGGCCGCAAGCACCCGAACCAGGAGTTCATCCAGTTCGACACGTCCAACGTCCTCTTCATCGTGGCCGGCGCGTTCGCCGGGCTGGAGAAGGTCGTCCAGGAGCGCGTCGGCAAGAAGGGCCTCGGCTTCGGCGCCGACGTGTCCTCGGCGACCGACGCCGACCAGGTGGACCCGTTCAAGGACGTGCTGCCGGAGGACCTCATCCGCTTCGGCCTCATCCCCGAGTTCATCGGCCGCCTGCCCGTCATCGCGTCGGTGTCGAACCTCGACGAGGAGGCCCTGGTGCGCGTGCTCACCGAGCCGCGGAACTCCCTGCTGCGCCAGTACCAGCGCCTTTTCGAGATGGACGGCGTGGAGCTGCTCATCGACGACGCCGCCCTGCACGCCATCGCCGCAAAGGCCATCGAACGCAAGACCGGCGCCCGCGGCCTGCGCGGCATCATGGAGGAAATCCTCGTGCCCGTCATGTTCGACGTCCCCGAGCGCGACGACGTCGCCCAGGTCATCGTCCACACCGAATGCGTCACCGAGGGCGCCGACCCCGAGCTCGTCATCGCCGAGCCCGGCGAGCGCTCCGCCTAACCGGCTGGGCCGGCCCGGCTGGTCCCATGAAAAAGCCCGCCGCCGTCACCCCGAGGGGTGCGGCGGCGGGCTTTCTTTTGCGTCGGCACTGCGCTTTCCGACGGCGCGGTGCGGCGCTACTGCCGGTCGTCGTGGTACATGTCGGTGAATTCCGGGGCGACGTCGCCGTTGTCGTTGTCGGAGTCCCGGTCGTCCTGGTCGTCGGCGTAGACCTCGTCGACGAGGCGCGGCTGGATCTTCCGCTTCGGCGTGGTGGTCACGTAGGACGCGCCGTGCTTCCAGCTGTTGGACGCCGTGAGGAACCCGGTGACCGCGTCGCGCGCCATCTCCCGCAGCCGGTCGATGAGGACCTCGGAGGTCAGCTCCAGGCTGTAGAGGTTGTGGAAGGTGCGCTCGTTGAGCGTGGGGAACTGGGCCATCGACGCGACGATGTAATAGATGTCCATCGCGGACACGTCCGTGCGGAAGGCGCCGAAGTCGCGGCCCAGCAGCAGCACGCGGTCGAAGGCCAGCACGATGGGGGAGGCCTCCGCCATGGCGCCGGACTCCTCCAGCGGCATCACCGGGTGCATGTTCTCCTGCGCGATGAAGCGCACGGCCATCGGGTGATCGGCGAAGCAGTCGAAGACGACGCCGACCACGTGGCGCAGGGCGTCGACCGGGCGTTCGTCGGTGAACTGGAGGCTTTCCCGGGTCGGCCGCAGCAGCGACAGCACGTAATTCATGGTCGAGCGGTACAGGCCCATCTTGTCGCCGCAGTGGTAGTGCAGCATCCGCTTCGACACCCCCGACGACGAGGAGATCGCGTCCAGGCGCGCGTCCGCGTACCCCTTGGTGGTGAACTCGCCGAGGGCCGCCTCGAGGACGGCGTGGGGGATGGCGTCGGTGCCTCCGTTGGACTTCATGCGGGGTTCTTTCCTGGTCTGCTCGTGCTTCGGCGTCAGTGAACGGTGGGGATGGGGCTGGTGGCCCGGTTTTCGGGGGCTTGATCCCGGCGCGTTGGCGGGCGCCTCCCCGATAAGCGTTCCCATGGTATCCGCTCGCACCGGGGCGGGAACCGGCGATTGCCCCCGACGCGGCGCCATCTGCGACGATTCGCGGGCGCCACTATGTTGGGGTTCGTCAGCGAAAAACCAGGAAACCAGTAGCCCGGGACAACCAAATCCGGGTATTTCCAGGAAACTTCAGGAAAGGACCCCCATGAGCGTTTCCCCCGTGAAGGTCGCGGTTACCGGTGCGGCCGGCCAGATCGCCTACTCCCTTCTTTTCCGTCTCGCGCACGGCGACGTGTTCGGCCCGGACGTTCCCGTGGAGCTGAACCTCCTCGAGATCCCGTCCGCCGTCGGCGCCACCGAGGGCGTGGCCATGGAGCTGCAGGACTCGGCTTTCCCGCTGCTGCGCGGCATCAACATCACCGATGACCCGGTGCAGGCCTTCGACGGCGCCAACTCGGCGTTCCTCGTCGGCGCGAAGCCCCGCTCGAAGGGTGAGGAGCGTTCCGCGCTGCTGTCCGCCAACGGCAAGATCTTCGGTCCGCAGGGCCAGGCCCTCAACGATCACGCCGCGGACGACATCCGCGTCCTCGTCGTCGGCAACCCGGCCAACACCAACACCCTCATCGCCAACGAGCACGCGAAGGACATCCCGTCCGACCGTTTCACCGCGATGATGCGCCTGGACCACAGCCGCGCCCTGTCGCAGCTGGCCGGCAAGCTGGACCGCACCATCACCGACTTCGAGAAGGTCGTCGTGTGGGGCAACCACTCGGCCACCCAGTTCCCGGACGTCACCTACGCCACCGTCGGCGGCGAGAAGGTCTCCGACCTGGTCGAGCAGTCCTGGCTGGACGACGAGTTCATCCCGCGCGTCGCCAAGCGCGGCGCCGAGATCATCGAGGTCCGCGGTTCCTCCTCCGCCGCCTCCGCCGCGGCCGCCGCCATCGACCACATGCGTGACTGGGTGCAGGGCACCCCGGGCGACGACTGGGTCTCCGTGGCCCTGCCGTCGGACGGCTCCTACGGCATCGAGGAAGGCCTCGTCGCCGGCATGCCGTGCCGCTCCGTCGACGGCAAGTGGGAGATCGTCCAGGGCCTGGAGATTTCCGACTACCAGCGCGCCCGCATCGACGCCAACGTCGAGGAGCTGCGCGCCGAGCGCGACGCCGTCGCCGACCTGCTGCCCTAAGCGGTCGCCGGCGCGGCCGCCGTGCGACTGATGGCGCGGCCGCCGCGCCACTGACGGACGAATGCCGAAGGGGCCGTCGGGAAGTACGTGCTTCCCGACGGCCCCTTTCGTCGATCCCGCCCTCGGCGCGGAGGGGCGGCGCGGGGGCGATGACGGTGGTGGCGGCGCAATCCGGGGCACCCTCTAGACTGTTCGGCGTGAGCAACGCCGAGAATCTCCCCAACCGCGCCGACAAGCTGCCCAAGTCGTGGAACCCGTCCGACGTAGAGGCCGACCTCTACCAGGGCTGGGTCGACGCCGGGTACTTCACCGCCGACGCCGACAGCGGCAAGCCGTCGTACTCGATTGTGCTGCCGCCGCCGAACGTCACCGGCGAGCTGCACATGGGCCACGCCCTCGACCACACGCTGATGGACGCCCTCGCCCGCCGCAAGCGGATGCAGGGCTACGAGGTGCTGTGGCTGCCCGGCATGGACCACGCGGGCATCGCCACCCAGACGAAGGTGGAGGCGCAGCTCAAGGAGGCGGAGGGCAAGGACCGCTTCGACTACGGGCGCGAGGAATTCGTCGAGCGCGTGTGGGAGTGGAAGCGGGAGTACGGCGGCAAGATCGGCACGCAGATGCGGCAGATCGGCGACTCCGTCGACTGGTCCCGCGAGCGGTTCACCCTCGATGAGGGGCTGTCCCGTGCGGTGCAGACCATCTTCAAGGAGCTCTACGACCGCGGCCTCATCTACCGCGCCAAGCGCATGGTGAACTGGTCGCCGGTGCTGCAGACCGCCATCTCGGACATCGAGGTCAAGCACGAGGAGCGCGACGGCGAGCTCGTGTCCTTCCGCTACGGCGACGGCGACGACGCCATCGTCGTGGCCACCACCCGCGTGGAGACGATGCTCGGCGACGTCGCCGTGGCCGTCCACCCGGAGGACGAGCGCTACACCGCGCTCGTCGGCAAGACCCTGCCGCACCCCTTCCGCGACGACCTGTCCCTGCAGGTCATCGCCGACGATTACGTCGACCCCGAGTTCGGTTCCGGCGCCGTGAAGATCACCCCGGCCCACGACCCGAACGACTTCGCCATGGGCCAGCGCCATGACCTGGACATGCCGGAGGTCATCGACGCCACCGGCACCATCGCCGGCACCGGCACCCGCTTCGATGGCATGGACCGCTTCGAGGCGCGGAAGGCAGTGACGGAGGCGCTGCGGGAGCAGGGGCGCATCGTCAAGGAGATCCGCCCGTACGTCCACTCGGTGGGCCATTCGGAGCGTTCCGGCGAGGTCATCGAGCCGCGCCTGTCCGAGCAGTGGTGGGTCAAGGTCGAGGAACTGGCAAAGATGGCCGGCGACGCCATCCGCGAGGGCGACACCAAAATCCACCCGGCGTCGCAGGAGCCGCGCTGGTTCGACTGGGTCGACGACATGCACGACTGGTGCATCTCGCGCCAGCTGTGGTGGGGCCACCGCATCCCGATCTGGTACGGCCCCGAGGGTGAAATCGTGTGCGTCGGCCCCGATGACGAGGCACCCACCGGCGAGGGCTGGACCCAGGACCCCGACGTCCTGGACACCTGGTTCTCCTCGGCGCTGTGGCCCTTCTCCACGATGGGCTGGCCCGAGGCCACCCCGGACCTGACGAAGTTCTACCCGACGTCCGTGCTGGTCACCGGCTACGACATCCTGTTCTTCTGGGTCGCGCGCATGATGATGTTCTCGACCTTCGCCGCCACCCTGCCGGACTCCCCGCTGGGCAAGGGCACCGACGGCCGCCCGCAGATCCCGTTCACCGACGTGTTCCTGCACGGCCTGGTGCGCGACGAGCAGGGCCGCAAGATGTCCAAGTCCCTGGGCAACGGCATCAACCCGCTGGACTGGGTCCGCGACTACGGCGCCGACGCGCTTCGCTTCACCCTGGCCCGCGGCGCCAACCCGGGCTCCGACCTGCCGGTCGGCGAGGATTCGGCGCAGAGCTCCCGCAACTTCGCCACCAAGCTGTTCAACGCGACCCGCTTCGCGCTGATGAACGGCGCCGAGGTCGACGAGCTGCCGGACCGCGCCACCCTGACCGACACCGACCGCTGGATCCTCGACCGCCTCGAGCAGGTCCGCGCCGAGGTCGACGCCGCGCTGGACAAGTACGAGTTCGCCAAGGCCAACGAGGCGCTGTACCACTTCGCGTGGGACGAGTTCTGCGACTGGTACCTGGAGATGTCCAAGGTCGACTTCCCGCGCCTGGCGGAGGGCGAGGAGCCCACCGCGGAGCAGGTCGCCCGCATGGAGTCGACGCGCGCCGTGCTCGGCCGCGTCCTCGACGTGCTGCTGCGCCTGCTGCACCCGACCATCCCGTTCGTCACCGAGGTGCTGTGGAAGGCGCTTACTGACGGCGACGAGGGCACCCCGGAATCCCTGGCCATCGCCGATTGGCCGACCGCCGGGTCGACCACCGGTGGCGCGGAGCGAGACGAGGTCGCGGCCCGACGCATCGAGGACGCTCAGAAGCTGGTCACCGAGGTCCGCCGCTTCCGCTCGGACCAGGGCGTCAAACCCTCGCAGCGCGTCCCCGCCCGCTTCGCCGGCGCGGCCGACGCCGGTGCGGACGCCGCCTCGGTCGACGGCCTGGCCGCCGCCGACCTGTCCGGCCAGGAGGCCATCATCCGCTCGCTGTCGCGCCTGGAGGAGCCCGCCGACGGGTTCACCGCCACCGCGTCCATCGAGATCCGCCTGTCGAAGGCGACCATCACGGTGGAGCTGGACACCTCCGGCACCGTCGACGTCGCCGCCGAGCGCAAGCGCCTGGAGAAGGACCTCGCCGCCGCGAAGAAGGAGCTCGAGGGCACCGAGAAGAAGCTCGGCAACGAGGCCTTCCTGTCGAAGGCCCCCGACGCCGTCGTGGAGAAGATCCGCGGCCGCCACCAGGTGGCGATCGAGGAAATCGAGCGCATCACCGCCCGCCTCGAGGGACTGCCCCAGGCATGAGCGACGAACGCGAACGCAACGACGAAAACCCGGACGACATCGTCCTGGACCTCGACGACGTCGACGGCCCGGCCTTCGACCCGGCCGACACCCAGATCGTCGCCGACGAGGATCCCCGCCAGCTCGCCGAGGAGCTCCGCAAGGAGGCCCTGAAGGCGGGCGGTGGCGATGCGGGTGCCGATTCCCATGAACATGCCCACGGCCATGACCATGACCATTCGCATTCCGACCCGGACGACCCGAACCACGTCGCCAACGACGTGGAGGTCGACGATTCGGTGCTCGCGGAACTCGGCCTCGGCGACTACGAGGGCTTCGGCCCGGACGCCGACAACGACTTCACCGACGACTTCGCCGAAGACGGGCTGGATGCCGGGGGAGCCGGCGTCGGAAAGCACGAACCGGACGCGGCGCGCTTCGGCAGCCTCAGCGTCGGCGAGGAAGGGCTGACCCTGCCCGTCGACGTTGACCGGCCGGTCAATGCGCCCGCGCCGCGCGACATCGTCGCCTCCGACCTCGCCGAGCTCGCGGCGGCCGAGGCCGAGCTGGATCTGCGGTGGCCGGAGACGAAGATCGACCCGTCGCTGGACCGCATCCGCAAGCTGATGGATTACCTGGGCAACCCGGAGAAGTCGGCGCCCATCATCCATGTCGCCGGCACCAACGGGAAGACGTCGACGGTGCGCATGATCGAGTCGCTCGTCCGTGCCCTGGGCCGCCGCACCGGCCGCACCACCAGCCCGCACCTGCAGCTGGCCACCGAACGCATCGCCATCGACGGGCAGCCTCTGCACCCGCGCGATTACGTGCGCATCTGGAATGAAATCAAGCCGTACGTTGAACTCGTCGACGCCGAATCCGAGGCCGAGGGCGGCCCGAAGATGTCCAAGTTCGAGGTGCTCACCGGCATGGCCTACGCGGCCTTCGCCGACGCACCCGTCGACGTCGGCGTCGTCGAGGTCGGCATGGGCGGCACCTGGGACGCCACGAACGTGGCCGACGCCGACGTCGCCGTGATCACGCCCATCGGCATGGACCACACCGACTACCTCGGCGACACGCTGCGGGAGATCGCGGGGGAGAAGGCGGGCATCATCAAGTCCCGCTGGAACGCCGGCGACCTGCTGGCGCCGCCGGACAACGTCGCCATCGTCGGCGAGCAGGAGGCGGAGGCCATGGAGGTCGTGCTGGCCCGCGCCGTCGAATGCGACGCCATGGTCGCCCGCGCCGGCGGCGAATACGGCGTGCTCGCGCAGACCCTCGCGGTCGGCGGGCAGAACCTCACGCTGCGCGGCCTCGCCGGCGAGTACGAGGACATCCACCTGCCGCTGCACGGGCCGCACCAGGCCCGCAACGCCGCGACGGCGCTCGCCGCGGTGGAGGCGTTCTTCGGCGCCGGCCCCGGCCGCCCGCTGTCCATCGACGCGGTGCGGGAGGGCTTCGCGACGGTGACGTCGCCCGGCCGCCTCGAACGCGTCCGTTCCACCCCGACCGTGTTCATTGACGCGGCGCACAACCCGCACGGCGCCCGCGCCCTGCGCGACGCGCTGACGGCGGAGTTCGACTTCCGCAAGGTCGTCGGCGTCGTGGCGGTGCTCGGCGACAAGGACGCCCGCGGCATCCTCACCGAGCTCGAGCCCTACTTCGAGGAACTGGTGGTCACCGAAACCTCCTCGCCGCGCGCGCTGCCCCACGAGGACCTCGGCGATCTCGCGGACGAGGTGTTCGGCGAGGAGCGCGTCCACCGAATCGACAACCTGCCCTCCGCCGTCGAGCTGGCCGTCGCGCTGGCCGAGGAAACCGACTCCGGTGACGGTATCGTCAGCGGCTCCGGCGTCGTGGTCACCGGCTCGGTGGTCACCGCGGGCGAAGCACGCACCCTGTTTGGAAAGGAACCCCAATGACCGACGCGAACGACGCACGGCGAGGCCGCGGCGCGCGCGCCAACGACGGTGCGCGCGGCCGTGACGCGGCGCGTG
>DUOR01000076.1 GCA_012838715.1 Actinomycetales bacterium | reverse complement strand
CGCTGGCGGAGGCGAAGGCCGCCGACGTGGTCGCCCGGGTCGGCGGCACGGAGCCCGGCGCTGCCACTGGAGCGGAGTCCGGCGCTGCCGCTGGTGCGGAGTCCGGCGCTGCCGCTGGTGCGACCGTCGTCATCGCGTGCGATTCGATGCTACTGCTGGACGGGGAGTTGTCGGGCAAGCCGCACACGGTCGACGAAACGGTGCGGCGGTGGCGGTTGCAGCGCGGCCGGGCCGCGGAGTTGGTGACGGGGCACTCGATCACCGCGCTTTCCGACGCCCCGGAGGGCACCCGCTCCGCCACCGCCGCCATTTCGACGACGGTGCGTTTCGGGGAACCTTCCGACGCGGACGTCCGCGCCTACGCCGAGTCGGGCGAGCCCCTCGGCTGCGCGGGAGCGTTCACGCTCGAGGCCCTCGGCGGCTGGTTCATCGACGGCGTCGACGGCGACCCGTCGAGCGTCCTCGGCCTGTCGCTGCCGCTCATCCGGCGCACCCTCGCGGGGTGGGGCCTCGACGTCTCGGCGTTCTGGAACCGGGCCTCCGGCGCCGCCGGATAGCCGCGCCGACTACACGCCGGCGGATAGCCGGGCGGACTACACGCCGGCGGGGGCCTCCTCGCCGGCGCCGGTGGTCTCCAGGTTCTCCCGGGCGACGTCGGCGGGCTCGACGGCGTCCTCCGCCGGGCCGAACTTCGCCTCGATGCGCTTGATGGCCTCGTCGGCCACCATCTCCTGGATGCCCATGTGCAGCTCGGACGTGAAGCCGACGCAGGAGCAGTTGATTTCGCCGAGAACGTACGAATCGCCGCCCTTCCCGTCGTCGTCAAGCATGAAGTCGGCGGTCCAGATCAGCGGAATATCGTCACCGCCCAACTTCTCCGCGATGACGGGGCGCGCCTCCGCGAAAAGATCCACCAGGTCCTGCCAGTCGGCGGGCTTGTCGTACGTGTACTTCGCGCCGGAGAAGAGCGTGGCGGAGAAGTTGTCGCCGCCGGCGGCCGGCTTCTTGTGCACCACGAACACCGGGTGCGGGCCCACCATGAGGATGCGGATCTCGCCCTCGACGATGCGCGGCATGAAGCGCATGTCCACCAGCATGCCGTTGTCGCCGATGATGTACTGGTCGCAGAAATCCATGAAATCGCCGAGCTCGCGCTCCTCGGAGTGGTTGTCCACCGCCTCGGTGCAGATGAGCTTCGTGTCCAACGGCAGCGGCGTGCCCGGCTCCACCGACACGGCGAGGTCCTTGTCGGCCAGGCGGACGCGCCAGATGCCGGCGCCCGTCGAACCGCGGTTCTGCTTGAGCACCCGCTCGCCGTAGGACAGCGACGTCGGGAACGTGCCGTGGAACGTGGCGACGTCGTAGTATGCGGCGGTGTCGGAGGGCACCAGGTCGGTGTCCTTCAGCTTCACCAGCGCGTCCTTCGCGCCGTACGCCATCATCTCCTCCGGCGTGGACATGCCGACCAGGCCGGCCTCCCCGGACAGGCGCGACAGAAGGTCGAAGTAGCCCTTCTCGCCGCCGGGGATGTTGCCCGGGTTCACCCGGGACACGTAGCCGTCGAAGTTGCCGGACACGTAGGCGTACAGGGCCTCGGTCCACTCGGGGCGGTAGTAGACGACCTCGGCCCCCCAACCGCGGGCCCGGATGGCCTCGACGATGGGCATGGTGTCGCGGCGATGGCCGTCGATGTACTTGTCCGAACCGCCCTCGACCTCGAAGACGACGATGTTCTTGTGCATTGTTGCTCCTCGTTTGGGCCGCGGGGTCGCCGCGGCCTTTTCCGCATCCGCGGCAGCCTCTGGGCCGTCGCGCGCGGGCGCCGGACAAGACGCCGGCACACTGCGGAATTTTAGTATTCGAAGTAGCGATTTCGCGCGGTCGGAAAGTGCAATTTGGGCCATCGTTTACACTGGTCAAACTGCGTTTACCCGCCGTCCACGCCAGCGACCGGGCGGGCCGGTTCCACCGCCCCTTCGAGGGAACCGGGCGGCCCCATCCGTAAGCTGGACGTGACCCGGACGCGCCGGCGCTGCGGCGGCGCGGCGCACGCACGGAACCACCACCGCCGAACCACCGCAGAACGACGGAAGAAACACGGGCGAACCCCGCAGAAGGAGCATTCGATGCCGGTCCCGCACGACCCCCATCCCCAGTTCCAGCAGTACGCGCACCCCGAGCGACTGGTGTCCAGCAACTGGCTCGCGGCGCGGCTGGGCAGCCCCGGCCTGCGCGTGGTGGAGTCCGACGAGGACATGCTCCTCTACGACATCGGGCACATCCCCGGCGCGGTGCGCATCGACTGGCACTCCGATCTGAACGACCCGACGATGCGCGACTACATCGACGCCGAGGCGTTCGCCGAGCTGATGCGGTCGAAGGGCATCTCCCGCGACGACACCGTGGTGGTCTACGGCGACAAGTCGAACTGGTGGGCCGCGTACACGATGTGGGTGTTCGAGCTGTTCGGGCACCCGGACGTGCGCCTGCTCAACGGCGGCCGCGATGCGTGGATGACCGAGGAACGCGACACCAGCTTCGAGGTCCCGGAGTACCCGCGCACCGATTACCCCGTCGTCGAGCGCGACGACGTGACGCTGCGCGCCTACGCCCGCGACGCCTTCGACCTGATGGGCGAGGGTTCGCTCATCGACGTGCGCACGCCCGAGGAGTTCGCCGGCAACCGCACCCACATGGCCGACTACCCGCAGGAGGGCGTGCTCCGCGGCGGCCACATCCCCACCGCGGTGAACGTGCCGTGGAACCAGTCGGTGCACCCGAACTCGCGGTTCCGTTCGCGCGAGGAGCTCGAGGAGATTTACGCCGACGTCTCCACCGACGACCCGGCCATCGTCTACTGCCGCATCGGCGAGCGGTCCGCGCACACCTGGTTCGTGCTGCATCATCTGCTGGGCCGCGAGAACGTGCGCAACTACGACGGGTCGTGGGTCGAGTGGGGCAACATGATCCGCATGCCCATCGCCCGCGGTGCCGAGCCGGGCGACGCCCCCGACGCACCGAACCTCCGGCGCGCGCTTCCGTAGCGTCATCCGGCGGGGTTCGGCGGGGGCTGAAATCGCGCCGCCCGCCGGGGTAATCCGCGTCGCTTTCCGACGTGCCGATGGCACCCGTCACGCGTTCGTTACCCCCGCGGAAATCCCCCGCAATCCCCCGTTCGGCTGCCGTTCGCCCAGCGACCGCAATGCCCCGGCCCCCGATGGCCGGGGCGTCGTCAATTGCTGCGGTGGCGGCATATCCGGGGACGTTCCGCGCGGTTTCCGTTCGCGACGGAAGAGGTTCCCCGCGCAAAAGTAAATGAACGTCGATCAAGTCCGCCGGTCATCCCTAACGCGGGTGGGGCGAAAGAAGCCCGATGGCGTTCCTATGACAGAATGGAAGCATTGGGTTGCACGGTGTTAGCCCTTGGAGCGCCTTCGGGTGCCCGACGGGCGTGCGCCGATGAGCCCCGATGACTGTCGCCCCATGCGCCGGCCGGAAAAGCCGACCGGTGTCCCACGAAAACAGGAGGGTTTCGTGTCCGAGCAGACCACCGAGAAGATCACGAAGATTCTCATCGCCAACCGCGGTGAGATTGCCGTTCGCGTCATTCGCGCCGCCAAGGACGCCGGCATTCCGTCGGTCGCCGTTTACGCCGACCCGGATGCCAACGCCCCCTTCGTGACGATGGCCGACGAGGCCTTCGCCCTGGGCGGCACGACGTCCGCCGAGTCGTACCTCGTCATCGAGAAGATCCTCGACGCCGCCGCCAAGTCGGGCGCCAACGCCATCCACCCGGGCTACGGCTTCCTCGCCGAGAACGCCGACTTCGCGCAGGCCGTCATCGACGCCGGCCTGATCTGGATCGGCCCGCCGCCGTCGGCCATCGCCGACCTGGGCGACAAGGTCACCGCCCGCCACATCGCCGAGCGCGCCAACGCGCCGATGGTCCCGGGCACCAAGGACCCGGTCAAGGACGCCGACGAGGTCGTCGCCTTCGCCGAGAAGCACGGCCTGCCCATCGCCATCAAGGCCGCCTTCGGTGGTGGCGGCCGCGGCATGAAGGTCGCCTACAAGATGGAGGAGGTCGCGGACCTGTACGAGTCCGCCACCCGTGAGGCCACCGCCGCCTTCGGCCGCGGCGAGTGCTTCGTCGAGCGTTACCTCGACAAGGCCCGCCACGTCGAGGCCCAGGTCCTCGCCGACCAGCACGGCAACGTCATCGTCGCCGGCACCCGCGACTGCTCCCTGCAGCGCCGCTTCCAGAAGCTCGTCGAGGAGGCCCCGGCCCCCTACCTGACCGACGACCAGCGCAAGCAGATCCACGACTCCGCCAAGGCCATCTGCAAGGAGGCCGGCTACTACGGCGCCGGTACCGTCGAGTACCTGGTCGGCGCGGACGGCCTCATCTCCTTCCTGGAGGTCAACACCCGACTGCAGGTCGAGCACCCGGTCACCGAGGAGACCACCGGCCTGGACCTGGTCCGCGAGCAGTTCAACATCGCCAACGGCGAGAAGCTGCGCTTCACCGAGGATCCGGAGCCGCACGGCCACGCCTTCGAGTTCCGCATCAACGGCGAGGACGCCGGCTCGAACTTCATGCCGAACATCGGCACCATCACCAAGTACGTCGAGCCGTCGGGCCCGGGCGTCCGCATGGACACCGGCATCCGCGAGGGCGACACCATCTCGGGCCAGTTCGACTCCATGCTCGCGAAGCTGATCGTCTGGGGCGAGACCCGCGAGGAGGCGCTGCGCCGTTCGGCCCGCGCCCTGGCGGAGTACAAGGTCGAGGGCATGGCCACGGTCATCCCGTTCCACGCCCACATCGTCGAGAACCCGGCGTTCGTCGGCGACGACGAGAAGTTCGACGTCTACACCAAGTGGATCGAGGAGGAGTGGGACAACCCGATCCCGGCCTACGTCGATGACGCCGAGGCCGCCGACGAGGACGAGCAGGTTCCGTCCCAGAAGGTCGTCGTCGAGATTGACGGCCGCCGCGTCGAGGTTGCCCTGCCGGGCGACCTGGCCCTGGGTGGCGGCGCCGGTGGCGCCCGCAAGAAGGCCAAGAAGAAGCGTGCCGGTGGCGCCAAGAAGGCCGCCTCCGGTGACGCCGTGGTCGCCCCGATGCAGGGCACCGTCATCAAGGTCGCCGTCGAGGAGGGCGCCGAGGTCGCCGAGGGCGACACCGTCGTCGTGCTCGAGGCCATGAAGATGGAGAACCCGGTCAAGGCCCACAAGGCCGGCACCGTCACCGGCCTGGCGGCCGAGGAGGGTGCGGGCGTCGGCAAGGGCGACGTCCTCATGGAAATCAAGTAATTTCCCCCGCTTTCCGACGGCGCCCCGCTGCAGCTCTGCTGCGGCGGGGCGCCGTCGTTGGTTCAGGGGGCGCCGCGGCGGACCGGTACCGCGGCGACGGTGCGCCGCGGCGGCGGACTCGGCGGCGAACGGACTCGGCGGTGAAAGCCCGGCGCGGGGTCCGGCGACCTCGCCCCGTCGGGCGCGGTCTCTGGATATTCTTGGGAGAGGCGGAATCATCCGCCGTCGGTCGGCGCAGGGGCGTTGGCCGGAACCGTCCGAGGAGGTACCCCGATGGAACCGATGGAACTCAACGCGGGCCGTTTTCACCTGCGTCCGCTGCGCAACGATGACCGCGTCGACGACACCCCGGCGTTGACGAAGGCCCACGGGCGCGGCGTGTACCCGGAGTACTTCGAGGACGCCGCCAAGGACTGGGCCGAGGATCGCGCCTACCGCTGGGCCGTGGCCGAGCAGACCAACATCGACCTCGTCGCCGAGGTCACCGTCACCCTCGTGGGCGACGATCAGGCGGAGGTGGTCATCCACACCGCCGGTGACCCGCAGCGCGTCATCGAGGTGGACGACCCCACCCTGACCGAGGTGACGGTCGCCGACGCGGCCGACACCGCCAAGCAGGTCGTCGACCGCTGGATCTGGGAGTACCTGGGCCGGGAGCCGATTGCGCCGCGACCGTATCCCGGCCACCAGGGCCAGGAGCGGCCCGTCGACAAGCAGTAGCGGGGTCGCGCGGTGAGAATCCCCGGGCAGTTCAAGACCGAGTTCGACGCGCAGGCCCGCGCGTGGTTCCAGCCGGGCGGCGGCTCCGTCGTCGCGGCGATCGATCAGGGCACGACGTCGACGCGCTGCATCCTGTTCGACAGGGACGGGCGGCATCGCGGCGTGAGCCAGATGGAGCACCGGCAGATCATGCCGAAGCCCGGCTGGGTGGAGCATGACCCGCGGGAGATTTGGCGCAACACGCGCCGCGTCATCGCCGACGTCATGGCGGACGAGGAATGGACGGCCGCCGACGTCGCGGCGGTGGGCATCACCAACCAGCGCGAGACGACGGTGGTGTGGGACCGGCACACCGGCCGGGCGGTGTACAACGCCATCGTGTGGCAGGACACCCGCACCCACGACATCTGCCGCGCCCTGCGCGACGAGGTCGGTGAGGAACGGGTCCGGCGCATCACCGGCCTGCCCATCTCGACGTACTTCTCGGGGCCGAAGATCGCGTGGATCCTCGACAACGTCGACGGCGCCCGGCAGCGCGCGGAGGCGGGCGATCTGCTGTTCGGCACCATCGACACCTGGCTGACGTGGAACCTGACCCGTCGGGAAGGGCGCGCGCTGCACGTCACGGACGTCACCAACGCGTCGCGCACCATGCTGATGAACCTGGAGACCCTGGAGTGGGACGAGGGCCTGTGCGAGGCGATGGGCGTGCCCATGTCGATGCTGCCCGCCATCGTCAGTTCCTCCCAGTACCTGGGCAAGGTGCGGTGGAACGGGCCGCTGCACGGCGTCGCCATCGGCGGCATCCTCGGCGACCAGCAGGCCGCCACGTTCGGGCAGGCGTGCCTGGAACCCGGCGAGGCGAAGAACACGTACGGCACCGGCAACTTCCTGCTGCTGAACACCGGCACGGTGGCGCAGCGGTCGGAGCACGGCCTCATCACCACCGTCGCCTACCGCATCGGAGACGACCTGCCCGTGTACGCCCTCGAGGGCTCCATCGCCGTGACGGGCTCCCTGGTGCAGTGGCTGCGCGACAACCTCGGGCTCATCCGCACCGCCCCCGAGGTCGAGGAACTCGCCCGCGAGGTCGACGACAACGGCGGCTGCTACATCGTGCCCGCGTTCTCCGGTCTGCTGGCACCGCACTGGCGGCCCGACGCCCGCGGCGTCATCGTCGGCCTGACCCGCTACATCGACAAGCGGCACATCGCCCGCGCCGCCCTGGAGGCCACCGCCTACCAGACCCGCGAGGTCGTCGACGCCATGAACAAGGACTCCGGCGTGAGCTTGACGACGCTGCGGGTCGACGGAGGCATGGTCCCCAACAATCTGCTGATGCAGTTCCAGGCCGACATCCTGGGGGTGCCCGTCACCCGGCCCGTCATCACGGAAACCACCGCCCTCGGCGCCGCCTACGCGGCCGGCCTGACCGTCCGGTTCTGGGAGTCCACCGACGAAATCCGCGCCATGTGGCAGGAGGATCGCACCTTCACCCCGGACCTCGACCACGGCACCCGCGAGAAACTGTTCGCCAACTGGCAGAAGGCCGTGGAACGCACCCTGAACTGGGAGGAGAACGGGGAGGGGTAGGGCCCCGGTTCGCGCAGCGGCCGCGGTTCGGGCAGCGGCCCGGACCGGGACGGGGCGAGACCCGGGTTTCCGGCGAGCTCCCCCCCCTACATCCCGGTCGTGCCGGCGGGGCGGAGCAGGTAGATGTCCATGATCCAGCCATGCTTCGCCCGAAGTTCCTTCTTCAGCTCCTCGAGCTCGGCTCCGATGTCGGCGACCCGGCCGCGGCGCAGGACCTCCATCGGGGTGCCCAGGTAGGCGCCCCACAGGATTTCCTCGTCGGCGCGGCCGTGCTCATTCCAAGCGGCCGCGCCGTCGAGCATGACGACGGCGTCCGTGCCCTCCGGCCGCTCCCCCAGCTTCCGGCCGGTGGTCACCAGCACCGGATGCCCGATGCGGTTCAGGGTCACCCCGTGCGCCGCGGTCAACGCCTGGACGGCCGTGATGCCCGGGATGACGCGGACCGTGAACTCCACGCCCAGGTCCCGGATCCGCTCCAGGATGCGCAGCGTCGAGTCGTACAGCGAAGGGTCGCCCCACACCAGGAACGCCCCGCGGCGGGAGCCGCCCAGATGCCGCACCATGGCGTCGGCAAGCAACTCCGCGCGCGCCTGGTGCCAGTCGCGGACCACTCCCCCGTAGTCGGACGGCGTGCGGTCGCGCGGCGGATCCGGCACGACGACCAACTCCACGTGCGGCGCATGGGCGTCGAGGATCGCGCGGCGGGCGTCGAGGAGGTCCGCCTTCGCGTCGCCCTTGTCCAAAGCGAAAACCACGTCGACGTCGGCGAGAGCGGCGACGGCCTCCAACGTCACATGCGCTGGACTGCCGGCGCCAATGCCGATCAAGTCAACGTGGCGTGCAATGCCAATGCCCCGCGGGGCCGAATCACCCGCGGACCCCAAGTTTCCCGTCATTCCAGGAAGAATACGCTCCCCCGCGGTGCGCTCCGCGGGCCGCCGCAACGGCCCGGACGCATCCCCGGGGATGTCCGGGGAGGACTAGTGGGAGCTCGGGTCACCCTCGTAGCCGAAGGTGTCCTTCATCTCGTCGGGGCTCAGGCCCGACAGCGAACCGGTGAAACGGTTGGCCCACGCCTGCTTCAGGTAGATGTCGCACGCGTTGAGCATGTACTTCGCGTCGTAGTTGTTCATCTCCAGGATCGGGTGCATCGACCCGTCCTCATCGAGACGCGACACGACGAGGTGCGGCGACTCCGCATCACTGGTGACCTGGCAGATGATCTTCACGCCATTGACGTCCGTGAAAGTGGGCTTGAGCGCCATGATCCAAATCCTCGCTTCAATTCGGGCGCCCGCCGCGCTTGCTCGCGGGGGCAGACATCCCCATGGTAGCGACCCCTGGAACATGGGGCCCGGCGGAAAGGGCCTCGGGGGCGAATTGAGATCATCATCATTAACTGACATGCGCAAACACCGTTCTCCAGGGGCTTTTCCGAACTTTTTCCGGAGCCGCCCGGCCGTGCGCTAAAGTTGTGTGGTCCGCGGCCGGCGCCGCCGCGTGCCGACGGGCGCAGCGACCCCGCACGGCAACGCCCGCCCCGCCGCACGACGACCCGCCCCAGTAGCTCAGTGGATAGAGCACGGCTCTCCTAAAGCCGGTGTCGCAGGTTCGATTCCTGCCTGGGGCACGAGCACGGCCCGCCACCCGATTTCACCGCAGGTGGCGGGCCCGGACTTTTTTCGGGGACGGCCCGGGCGACGACGGCGACTGCGCCCATCCCCCGCCGCGCACCCGTTCGGGGGAACCCATCCGTCCGACGGGACGAGGAAATCGGTGTTCAACCAGCTCAAATCCACTTTTCGCGCCCCGCCCCGGATGCTGGAAAAATCACCCGGCCGCCGCTTGCCGAACACCATTAATGTTGGGGTTGAGAATGGTGCGTCCCGCAAAACGGATGTGCCGCACCGGAGACGGCGCCCGGCCGGGTCGCCGCCGCGGCCCGCGGCGCTTTCGCACCATCGCGAAAGTACCCACGGAAAGGAATGCCCATGCCCAGCTCCAAGAAGCCCGCGTTCACCGATGTCGACGGCGTGAAGGTCTACGCCGAACTCGTGGACATCGAGGGCCACCTGCGCCTCAAGCTCGTGGACGAGAACGACAACAAGATTCTCCTCCTGAACTTCTACGACTCCAAGCAGCTGTCCGCCGCCTGCGACATGTTCCTCTCCCAGCGCTACGGCGCCAACTTCGCGCAGATCGACGGCAACATCTCCATGGAGGACCGCAAGGAACTGTTCGAGGAAGAGCTCCACCAGGTCGAGGATGAGCTGAAGGACCAGGCCGAGGCCGACAAGAAGTAGCGCGCGGCCGAAGGCCACTGACGCGCATCACCCGGCACCGACGGTGACGGGAACGATGAAGGGGCCCGCCGCATTGAGCGGCGGGCCCCTTCGTCCCGTTCCGGGGAACTATCCGGGGTAATCCTCGGAGTCACCGGAGTCGCCGTAGGTCGACGCGCCGGCGGTGCCGGAGTCGTCGGCGGGCTCATTGGCACCCGTGCCGGCCGGGGCCTCGTAGGTCTCGCTGGTCCGCGGGGCGCTCGGCTCGCTGGTCGGGGTGACCCGATCGGCCGTCGAGGTTTCGCTTCCGGTGGTCCGCGAGCTCGTGGAGGAGCTGGTCCGCGAGCTCGTGGAGGAGCTGGTGCGGGAGCGGGTGGAGGACGTTGATGTCTCGTCGAGGTCCTCGACCACCTTGAAGCTCACCGAGTCGGTGGCCTCGCCCTCACCGTCGCGGGATTCGACGGTCACGTGCGCGGTGTAGCTGCCCTCCTCGAGGTCGGGGAAGGTGAACTCCTGGCGGCACGACACGTTGGCGTCCTCGTCCTCGTCGACGACGCTGTCGCGGGAATCCTTGATTTCGACGGTGATGTCGCACTTGCCGGACGTGGTCTCGTCGTCCTCGTCGAGGCCGCGGACCGTCAGGCGGACGGCGCCCTCTTCGAAGGTCGACTCGTCCTTGTCGAACGTGGAGCTCGAGGTGCGCGGCAGGGAGACGAGGGCGTCGTCGACGACGTCCTCGCCGACCTCGTCGGAGTCTGCGCCATCGTCGCCGCTGGAGCGGCGGGCGGTGCGCTCGGCGGACGTGCCCTCATCGTCGACTTCCCCGGACGTGGCGCCGGCCGCGCCGTCCTCGTCCTCGCCGACGGCGGAGGAACCGCCGCCGCTCCATTCCTCTTCGGGGGCGGGATCGACGCCGGCCTCGTTCAGCATGTCCTCGTCGGGGCGGACGCCCATGTCGGCGGGGGTGGTGGCCAGGTCCGGGCGGTCGGGCTCAACGACCTCCTCGAAGGTGACGTTGTACTCGTCGCCCTCCTCGTAGATGTTGGTGACGTTGATCGTCGTGTTGTGGTACTCGGGCGCGTAGATGTTGATCACGTAGGTGGGGTTGTACCCGGGCCACGGGGTGCCGGAGGTCGGGACGACGTAACCGGTCCAGCGGGGCGCCAGCGGGTTGCCGCAGCCGCACTGGACGCGGGGGACGCCGTAGGCGTCGATGAGCACGGCGGTGCCGGCCTGCAGCACGGACTGGAACGGCACGGCGCGGCCATCCCGGTAGCCGTGGTTGGTGACCCACGTGTCATGCATGAGCACGACCGGCTGCAGGGAGCGCACGTACTGGTCGACCTGGCCGGGCGAGAGACCGAGGGCGCCGGCGAATGCGGCGCGCTGATTCGGCATGGCGTGCAGGTTGGAGATCAGCCCTTCGACGTCGCAGACGGCCATGTTGCCGCTGCCGCCGTAGAGCTGTTCCACGCCGCCGCGGACGTCGCCCGACATCGAGGTGCGGGAGACCTGGACGATTTCGTCCTCCTTCACCGTGGCGACGGATTCGGTGAACGGCGCGGGGCCGGCGTCGTTGGCGGAGATGTAGGACATCGCGGCGATGTCCGGCGAATTCCCGGGCCGCCAGCCCGACGCGGCGATGCCGACGCCCGCCAGCACGGCGGCGAGAACGACTGCGAGGCCGACCCACACGAAGGACGGGATGCCCTTCTTGCGGGGCGCCGCCTGCTGCGGGTAAGCGTTCGGACCACCGTACCGTGGGTATTGGGGCGCTCCTTGGCCCGGGAACTGGGACGTCATTGTGCATCTCCTGGTGACGTGCCGGTGCGGCTGACGGCACCGGGGCGGTATCTACTGTCCCCCTCACCGTAAATCCGCCGTTCTCCCTGCTCAACGGCCTTGATGCCCCCCTTTTCCCGCACCCCCGTTCCGCTCTCGTTTCCCCTGTTCGCGGTTACCCCCGTAACGGAGCGTGCGACCCCCTTCGGGGCTATCCGGATGGGGGACGCCGGCAAACGCCGGCAAGTGCCACCGCAGTACTGCCCAACACCGTTCCCGCGCCACCTCCGAATCGCGGACGGTTTCCGCCTTAACGCAACGCGCCGTCACCGTTTCCGCCGGTCGCATCCGCCGGGTTCGCGGGACTGGTGACGGCGGCCCGGCCGGGGTGCTAGGCTCACCCCGACTTTGACGAATGACCAGGAGAGGGTGCAGCCATGACCCGCACGCGTGGCGCCATGCTGGCGTCGGCGGCCGCGGCCGCCGGCCTGCTGCTCTCCTCCTGCGCCTCCGGGGGCGACGCTTCGGGAGAGCTTTCCGACGATTCCGCCCCGGCCACCTCGACGCGATCGGCAACGGAGCCCCCGGCCCCGACGTCGACGAGCGTCGCCGACGAGGACGATTCGACCGTCGAGGATGACGCCGGTGCCGCCGGTGACGACCAGCCCGGGGAGCAGTCCACCGAGCCGTCCGCGGATCAGGGCGCGGAACAGCCGTCGGGGCTCGCCGGCTCCGACCGCCCGGGAACCTCGCGGACGAGTGCGCCGCAGAGCAACGTCGGAAACCCCCGCATCGGCGACCCCTGCCCCGGCCAGCTCGGTGTGCAGCGCGTCGCGGTCAACGGCCAGACCGTGGTGTGCGCCGGCGAGGGCAACCCCCGCTGGACGGTCGTGATTGACCCCGGCACCGTGGAACCGCTGCCGCCGTCGACGCCCGCGACGCCGGGCGAAGGCGACCAGGGCAACGGCGGCTCCCGCGGCGACAACGGCAACGGGAACAACGGCAACAACGGCCGTGGAAATGGCGCCACCGGCAACGGCCACGGCCTCGGGAACCAGGGCGTCCCGCCGACCGGCGCCGGCGACGGCGCCTCGGGGCACGACCCGAATCGTCCGTAACCCCGGCCGCTGCGCTACTTGCGCTTCTTGCGGTTGTAGAAGGGGGTCGGGACGACGGTGGCGGTGCAGTCCTCGCCGTTGATGTCGACGGTCAGCTCGGTGCCGGTGGACGACTGCCACTTCTGCACGTAGGCGAAGGCGATGGGGTGGCCGAGGGTCGGCGACACCTTCGCGGAGGTGATGGTGCCGACGGCGTTGCCGTCGGCATCGTGGAGCACGGAGCCCTTCTCCGGGGCGGCCTTGCAGCCGAACTGGAGGCCGACGAGCAGCTCGTTCGGCTCGGGCTGGTTCACCAGGGCGTTGCGGCCGATGAAGCGTCCCTTCGTCGGGCCCATCACGGCCTTCAGGCCGGCTTCCAGCGGGGTGCGGTCGCGGCTGAGCTCGCGGCCGTACAGCGGCATGCCGGCTTCGAGGCGGAGGGTGTCGCGGCAGGCGATGCCGCAGGGCACGGCGCCGAGGTCCTCGCCTTCGTCGGCGGGGTCCTCCGGGTCGGCGACGGCGCCGCCGGCGGTGAGGATGGCGTCCCAGACCTGGCCGGCCTTTTCGGCGGGCGGGAAAACCTCGAAGCCGTCCTCGCCGGTGTAGCCGGTGCGGGCGACGATCATCTCGACGCCGGCGACCTCGAGGAGGGTGCAGGAGTAGTAGCGCAGGGAGTCGAGGGTGCCGTGCGAGTCGACGGGCACGACGCGGCGCAGCAGCTTCGCGGCCTTCGGGCCCTGGACGGCGATGAGGGCGGTGTCGGCGCTGGCGTCCTCGATGCGGACGTCGTAGCCGCCGACGCGTTCCTGCAGGGTGGCGTAGACGACGTCCATGTTGCCGGCGTTCTGCACGAGCATGAACTCTTCGGTGCCGAGGCGGTAGACGATGAGGTCGTCGATGATGCCGCCGTCCTCCTGCACGATCATCGTGTACTTCGCCTTGCCCAGCGCGAGCGGCTTGATGGCGGAGATGAGGGTGTGCGCGAGAAAGGACGCCGCCTCGGGGCCGGACACGCGGATTTCACCCATGAGCGACAGGTCGAACACGCCGACGGCCTCGCGGACCGCCTTGTGCTCCTCCAGCTCGGAGGAGTACTTGAAGGGCACCTCGTAGCCGCCGATGTTGCGGATGGTCGCCCCCAGTTCCACGTGCCGGTCGTGCAACGGGCTCCGTCGGCCCGGCTGGTTCGCCTGGTCGGTCGCAGTCGAATCGGTCATGGGTGAAACCTCCTGCTTGAAGCTGCTCGGATCGTGCCGCGTGGGTCGTCACCCCACCTTAGTGCCGTTGGCACCGCTTCGCCCCTTACCATGCGCGCCCCTGTGCCGCACCGCTTTTCACCGGCCCGCGGTGCTTGCCGACGACGGGTGCCGCGGCGCTTTTCGCCGGCCGGCAATGCTTGCCGACGACGGGTGCCGCAGCGCCCCCTTCGGAAAGCGGAGGCGGGGCCGAAAGAGCAGGGAGGGCCGGAAGGGCCGGGACGGGGTTGGAAACGGGGAACGCCCCGCCCGGGAAACCCGGGCGGGGCGAACGCGGTCGGTGGACCGGAGGGTGCGGCGACTTAGTGGTCGACCGCGGCCTCGGTGCCGACGCCGGTGAGGGAGCGGACCTCCATCTCGGCCTGGAGGTCGTCCAGGTTGTCCGGCTTGCCGATGTAGGTGAAGACGATGCCCGCGAGGAACGCCAGCGGGATGGACACCAGGCCCGGGTTCTGCAGCGGGAACCAGGCCCAGCCGCCACCGTCGCTCGGGACCATGGAGGTCTCCAGGCCGGAAACGGCCGGGGAGAAGAAGATGAGGATGAGCGCGGAGCCCACACCGGTGTACATCGAGGCGACGGCGCCGGCGGTGTTGAAGCGCTTCCAGAACAGGGACATCAGGATGGTCGGCACATTCGCGGAGGCGGCGACGGCGAAGGCCAGCGCGACCAGGAACGCGACGTTCTGGGACATGGCCAGGATACCCAGGATGATGGAGATGATGCCCAGGACGATGACCGTGATGCGGGAAACGCGGACCTGCTGCGCCTCCGTGGCCGTGCCCTTCTTGATGACGGCCTGGTAGACGTCCTGGCCGACCGACGCGGAGGCGGTGATGGCCAGGCCGGCGACGACCGCGAGGACGGTGGCGAACGCCACGGCGGAAATCAGCGCCATGAAGATGGAGCCGCCGATGCTCAGCGCCAGCAGCGGTGCGGCCGCGTTGGCGCCACCCGGCGCGTTGCCGATGATCTCCGGGCCGACCAGCGCACCGGCGCCGTAACCCAGGACCAGGGTCATCAGGTAGAACGTACCGATGAGGATGATGGCCCAGACGACGGACTTGCGGGCTTCCTGCGCGGTCGGGACCGTGTAGAAGCGCATGAGCACGTGCGGCAGGCCGGCGGTACCGAGCACCAGGGCCAGGCCCAGGGAGACGAAGTCGAGCTTGGTGGTGGGGGTGTCGTACTTCATGCCCGGCTTGAGGATCTTGGAGGCCTCGTCCATCTGGGCGTCGGTCGGGATAGCGCCGCCCGCGGCATCGGTGGCGTGCCGCAGCACGGCCTCGTCCATCAGGCCGGCGAAACCGGTCTGGGCCTTGACGAACACGAGGACGGTCATGATGGCCACGCCGCCGACGAGGAGGACGGCCTTGATCATCTGGACGTAGGTGGTGCCCTTCATGCCGCCGATGAGGACGTAGGCGATCATGACGATGCCGACGATGGCGACGACGACGGACTGCTCGAGCTGGCCGTCCAGGTTCAGGAGGACGGCGACGAGGGAGCCGGCGCCGGCCATCTGGGCGATGAGGTAGAACAGGGTCACCGCGAGGGTGGTGACGGAGGCCGCCGTACGGACCGGCTGCTGCTTCAGGCGGAAGGCCAGCACGTCGGCCATGGTGAACTTGCCGACGTTACGGAGCGGCTCGGCGACGAGCAGCAGGGCGACCAGCCAGGCGACGAAGAAGCCGATGGCGTAGAGGAAGCCGTCGTAACCGGTCATGGCGATGGCGCCGACGATACCGAGGAACGACGCGGCCGAAAGGTAGTCACCCGCGATGGCCAGGCCATTCTGGGTGCCGGAGAACTGGGCGCCGCCGGTGTAGAAGTCGGAGGCGTCCTTCTTGTTGCCGCCCTTGGACACGCGGGTGACGACCACCATCGTGATCACGATGAACGCGACGAAGACGACGATGTTGAGGATCCGATTGCTGTCGGCGAGCTCCGACTCCTGGGCGAAAAGGCTGAAGTTAGTCATGTTTTACTTGCCCTCCTGGACCGGGCCCGGGTTGACCTTGTCGGCGATACGGCCGGATTCCATGTCATCGCGGATGGCGGCCTGCATCGGCTCGAGCTTCTTGTTGGCGAAGCCGATGTACAGCCACGTGATCAGGAAGGTCGTGACGAACTGCAGAACGCCCAGCAGGATGCCGACGTTGCCGAAGACCGGCACGGAGTTACCGAAGAAGTCGCCGGCGTAGGTGGCCACCAGGACGTAGCCGATGTACCAGACAAGGCCGGCGACGGTCAGGGGCATGGTGAAGGAACGGAACGTGGAGCGGAGTTTGCTGAACTCCTCGGTGCCCTGCACGTAGCGGTATTCCGCTGCGGCGGGCCGGTGCCGGTTTACCGGCTGCTGGATTTCGGACACTGCGTGTGCCTTTCCGGTCATCGAGATTCGGACAATCGCGGTTCACTCGTGGTGCATCCACCACGTGATGTGACAGCTCACACGATGTGATGGCCTGTGCACTCCATCACACCGATCATGTGCCCCATGAAGTTACCCGCAACACACCTGAGGGTGAAACAGGTAACTCTCACAGGCTGACTTAAGGATATTTTCGCCACCCCCACCACTCCGCCCGACCAGGACGAATGGCCACTAACGGAGTTACCCCCGTCACATCAAATTTCAGTTAATCATCATTAACTTTTATGCCAAAATGCTGTGACCCACGTCACTTAGGCACGATTTCGCCAATGCCGCGACCGCCCTGCGAACGGGCCGCCGCACCCTGCCCCGCTCCCCGGTTCGCGGTGCCCGCCCCCTCAGCCGCTTCCCGACGGGCCGCCGCGGCACGCGCCCGGTTCACCTGCCACACCGCCTCCACGGCGATGGCCCCCGCGATTCCGAGGAGGACCGCGGGCAGCGCGAGCCGGGCGGGCACCGGGTACAGGTACAGCGCCGAGGCGATCACGGGCACGTTGAAGATTATGAGGTAGGCGCCGCCGGCGCAGGCGAGCAACAGGAGCTTCCACGGCTCGTACGGCCGGGCGACGACCGCCAGCACCCAGAACGCCGTGATGATGAGCACCGTCAGCGTCGCCGTCGACGCCGCCCCGGCGACGTGCTCGGCGGCGTCCGGCCCCGGGTACGCCCATGCCCAGAAGCCGAAGGTCAATGCGCCGACGATGATCCCGGAGGGCAGCGCCAGCCGGAACACCCGGGACGCGAAGCCCGGGCGGGCGCGCTCGTGGTTGGGCGCGAGCGAGAGCACGAAGGCGGGGATGCCGATGGTGAACCAGCCGGTGATGGTGACGTGGATGGGCTCGAACGGGTACGCGAAGCCGATGAGGCCAACCGCCAGCGCCAGGAACACCGAGTAAATGGTCTTGGTGAGGAAGAGGTTGGCCACGCGCTCGATGTTGCCGATGACGCGGCGCCCCTCCGCCACGACGTGCGGGATGACGGAGAAATGGTTGTCCAGCAGCACCAGCTGCGCCACGGCCCTCGTCGCGGGCGCGCCGGCGCCCATCGCGACGCCGATGTTGGCGTCCTTGAGGGCCAGCACATCGTTGACGCCGTCGCCGGTCATGGCGACCACGTGGCCGCGCGCCTGCAGCGCCCGGACCATCTCCCGCTTCTGCTCCGCGGTGACGCGGCCGAACACGCGGCCGTCCTCGACGGCCTGATCGAAGTTGGCGCGGTCCTCCGGGGTGCCGTCGAAGGGCGGCAGCTTGCGCGCGTCCACGGGTTCCTCGGCGCCGGGCAGGCCCAGGGTTCGGGCCACCGCGCCGACCGAGGCGGCGTTGTCCCCGGAGATGACCTTCACGGTCACGTTCTCCTCGGCGAAGTACTCGAGGGTCCGCCGGGCATCCGGGCGCACCGTCTGGTCCAGCACCACCAGGGCCATCGGTTCGAGCAGCCCCGGATGTTCGTCGACCGGCTCCCCCGCCGACACCGGGATCCCCGAGGCCGTGACCGCGGACCGGGCGACGAGCAGCACCCGCAGCCCCAGCGCCGACAGTTCATCCGCCTTCGCCAGCGCCGCGCTCCCCTCGGCAGCGAGGATGTCCGGGGCGCCGACGACCCACGTCATGGGTGCGGCTGCCCCATCCTCTCCCCCGACGCCGTCCGCGCCGGAGCCTGCCCCGGCGCCGGACGGCACGGCGCCCTCGAAGGTTGCGCCCGCCCACTTGCGTTCCGACGCGAAGGCGACTTCGTCGACCGCCGTCCACCCCGGATCCGGGACGCCCATCGCCTCGAGGCCCTCGACCCACGCTCGGGCCGTCGCGTTCGGCCGCTCATCCAGGGAGCCCAGGGCCCGGAGGGCCGGCCCGACGCCGCGCGTCGGGCCGTCGGAAAGCGACTCCCCGGCGAGCGGCACCACCTCCCGCAGGTGCATCGTGTTCTCGGTGAGGGTGCCCGTCTTGTCCAGGCACACCACGTCCACGCGGGCCAGGCCCTCGATGGCCGGCAACTCGTTGGTGAGCACGCGGCGGCGGCCCAGGCGGACGATGCCGATGGCGAAGGCGATGGACATCATCAGGACGAGGCCCTCGGGGACCATCGGCACCAGCGAGGCGACCATCGCCAGGAGCGACTCGCGGAGCGGCTGCCCCGACCGGAACAACTGCGTGTAAATGGCCAGGGCACCCGTCGGGATGAGGATCCACGTGATGACCCGGAGAATCTTGTTGATGCCGCGGAGCAGCTCCGAATCCGTCAACGTGAACTTGCCGGCCTCCGCCGCCAACTGCGCCGCGTACGCCTCCGCCCCCACCTTCAGCGCCTGCTGCGTGCCCCCGCCCGCCACGACGTGCGAACCCGAATACAAAGGATCGCCGACGCTCTTGTGCACCGGCTCCGACTCCCCCGTCAGCGCCGACTCATCGACCGCCAGACCCGAACACGACCGCAGGACGCCATCGACGACGACCTGATCGCCCGCGCCGACGTGAATGAGATCGTCTGCGACGATGTCCTCGCGGTCGACCTCCGCGGGCGGCGCGCCATCGCGGATCACCATCGGCCGCGCGCGGCCCACGATGGACAACTTGTCCAGCGTGCGCTTCGCCCGCAGCTCCTGCACCACGCCCACGATGGAGTTGGCGATGATCAGCAGCCCGAACGCGCCGTTCATCCACGACCCCGTCCACAGCACAATCGCCAGCAGCACCGCCAAAATGGCGTTGATGCGCGTGAACACGTTCGCGCGGATGATGTCCCACACCGACCGCCCCGACGTCGGCGGCAGCTCGTTGACCCGCCCCTCGCGGCGCCGCTGCGCGACCTCCGCCGCCGTCAGGCCACCGGGCCCCGTGTGGTGTGCCGCATCCTCCATCGGCGGGCGACCTCCCGGCTACTCGCCGCGGAACACCGGATCGCGCTTCTCCGCGCGCGCCCGGGACGCCTCGATGGCGTCCGCCGAACCCCACACCCGCAGGTACAGATCCCGCTGCTCCGGGGCCGGCGGAAGATTCGTCTCGTCATCGTTGAGCACCATCTTGTGGTACTCGAGGCTCATTGGCGCGTACCCGGCGACGCGCTCCGCGACCTCGCGGGTCACCGAGGAATCGCCGAGGTAGGACGCCAGGCCGCAGGACTTCGCCTCGGCCTGATCGATCTTCTCCGCCGCCAACAGGATGGTGCGCGCGCGGGCGCCGCCCACCAGCACGCGGGTGCGGCGGATGGTCCACGCGTCGACGGCGATGCCCAGCTTCACCGGCGGGATCATGAACCAGCCGCGATCGCCGACGACCCGCAGGTCCGCCGCCATCGACAGCTGCATGCCCGCGCCCACCGCGGCGCCCTGCACGTCCGCGATGATCACCCGCGGGCAATCCTGCAGCGCATGCAGCATCCGGGCGAGCTGCTCGTGGAAGGAGTTGTCGCTGTGCTGGCCACCCAAATCGGCGCCGGCGCAGAACGCGCGGCCCTCACCGCGGATGACGATCACGCGGCACTCGTCGCGGCCCGGCGCGGCGTCCACCGCATCCGCGATGTCCGAGCACACCTCCGCCGTCAGCGAATTGCGCTTGTGATCGCGATCGATGGTGATCGTGGTGATGGGGCCGTCATGCTCGACGCGAATTTCCGACATGACCATAAAGTTACCCATTGCGCCGCCGTCGCGGGGCGGCTACCCGAACTCCCGCGGATCCGGGCCCATCCGGGTATCGCCGGCGAGGGTCGCGATGGCCGCCATGTGTTCGTCGGAAAGCTCGAAGCCGGTGACCCCGAGGTTCTCCCGCAGACGCTCCGGATTCGCGGACTTGGGCACCGGCACCAGCCCGCGCTGCAGGTGCCAACGGAGGACGACCTGCGCCGGGGTGGCGCCGACTTCCTCGGCGATGCCGGTGATTTCCGGCACGCCCAGGCGCTTCGCGCGGCCCAGCGGGGACCAGCACTGGGTGACGATGCCGCGCTTGGCATCGTCGGCGACCTGCCCGTCCTGCGGCCACGCCGGGTGCAGCTCAATCTGGTTGACCGCCGGCGCCTCGGGCAGCTGGTCGAGGACCTCGGTGTAGAAGTTGGCGACGCCGACGGAGCGGGTCAGGCCCTCGCCGCGCATGGCGAGCATCTCGGCGTAGCTCTCGGCGAACAGGCCCTGCTTCGGCACCGGCCAATGCACCAGCAACAGGTCCACGTAGTCGAGTCCGAGGCGCTGCAGCGCCTCCTCGGTCGCCGCCCGGGTGTCGGCGGCACGGTGGCGGTCGTTCCAGATTTTCGTCGTGAGGAACACGTCCTCGCGCGTGACCGTGCCCGCGTCGATGGCGTCGCGGATGCCCTGCCCGACGCCCACCTCATTCTCGTAGAGCCACGCGCCGTCGATGTGCCGGTAACCGAGCTCGAGGGCGGTGCGGACCGTCGTGCGGGCGGTCTCGTCGTCCATCTGGAACGTGCCCAGCCCCAGCTGCGGGATGACGTTGCCGTCATTGAGGCGGATGAGCGGAATATCCGCCGCGGTCGTGCCGGCGTTCGCGCCGGGGGTGGTGCCGGCGTTCGCGCCGACCTGGTCGGGGGTGCCGTTGTCAGCCATGGCCCCAATTTACGCGTCCCGGAGGCGCAATAACAGGGCGCGCTCGGCCGGGGCGCTCCCCGACCCATCGCCGCCTACTGCGCGCGGTGCAGCTCCGGGTAGCGGAAACGCTCGGGGTCGGCCGTCGCCCAATCCTCGGCCCAGCTGTGGAATCGGGTGCCGGTCAACAGTTCCCCGGGTTCCAGCCAGTTGTACAGCTCCGCGTAATTCTCGTTGTACTCGTCGGAGGTGCGGCGGAACAGCATGGACGGCGCGAGGTCGTGGAAATCGTCCAGGCCCATCGACGCCAGCATGCCGGCGGCCTCCTGCACGGTCGCCGCATGGAAATTGCGCACGCGGTTCGCCTTGTCCTCGACGTCGAGCGCCTTCCAGCGCATCGGGTTCTGCGTGGCCACGCCGACGGGGCACTCGTTGGTGTGGCACAGCTGCGACTGGATGCATCCGGTCGCCATCATCATGCCGCGTGCCGACGCCATGAAGTCCGCGCCCATGCACATCCTCTTGACGATGTCGAAGCCCGTGACGATTTTGCCCGCGACGCCAATCTTCACCTTGTCGCGCAGCCCCGCCCCGACGAGGGCGTTGTGCACGAGGATCAGGCCGTCGGTCAGCGGCAGGCCGACGCGGTCCGAGTACTCCAGGGGCGCGGCGCCGGTGCCGCCCTCGGCGCCGTCGACGATGATGAAGTCCGGGGTGATGCCCTCCTCCACCATCGCCTTGCACACCGCCAGGAACTCGACGCGGGAGCCGGCGCAGATCTTGAAGCCGACCGGCTTGCCGCCGTTGAGGCTGCGCATCGTGCCCATGAAACGGACCAGTTCCCGCGGCGTCGAGTACACGCGGTGGAACGGCGGGCTGATGACGCCCTCGCCGACCCGCACGCCGCGGGTCTGCGCGATGATCTCGTCGACCTTCTCGCCCGGCAGCTGGCCGCCGAGGCCGGGCTTCGCGCCCTGGCTGATCTTCAGGTAGGTCGCCTTGACCTGCGGCAGCGCCGCACGCTCCTTGAAGCGTTCCGGGTCGAAGTCGCCGTCCGGGGTACGGCAACCGAAGTAGCCGGAGCCGATTTCCCAGAACAGGTCCGCGCCGTACTCCAGGTGGTACGGGGAAATCGAGCCCTCGCCCGTGTCCTGGACGAACCCGCCCATCGCCGCGCCCTTGTTCATCGCCAGCACGGCGTTCGGCGACAGGGAACCGAAGCTCATCGCCGAAATGTTGAAGATCGAGGCGTCGTAAGGCTGGGTGCAGTCGGGCCCACCCAGGCGCACCGTCGGCTTCGCGTTGACGGACCGCGACGGCGCCATCGAATGCGGGATGTACTCGTACCCGGGCGCCGTGATGTCGCGCTCCGTGCCGAAGGACTTCTTCGACGTCTTGCCCTTCGCCCGTTCGTAAATGACCGAACGGGTATCGCGGTCGAAGGGGACGCCGTCGAAGTTGCGCTCGATGAAGTACTGCTGCGTCTCCGGGCGAATCGACTCCAGCAGATACCGCGCATGCCCGATGACCGGGTAGATGCGCAGCAGCGAATGCTTCTTCTGCACGAAGACGTCGTAGAACGCGACCGCGTCGAGCAGCAGGAAGAACGCCAGGACGACGCCCCACCAGGGACTCACGAACACGGTCAACAGCAGAGCGATGAGATTTCCGGCGAACAGAATCGCCAGGATGGCAGGCCGAGTAATCACGCACCCCAGCGTACGTGCGGTTGGCGCGGACGGCCCGGGCGGCGCCGCCGGCCAATGTTTCGATTCCATCACGCTTCGCTGGCCGGGTTGACGTTCTGTTGGGTTTTCACAACACTTGGTGCCATGAGCTCAACGAAAAGGGGCCGTAGGAGGCCCATCCACAACCGGCTGGCGGTACTGCGCGCCGAACGTGGGCTCAGCCGCGCGCAGCTGGCCGAGGCAATCGAAGTCAACACGCAAACCATCGGCGCGCTGGAGCGGGGCGATCACTACCCCAGTCTCGACCTGGCGTTCCGCCTGTGCGAGGTGTTCGGGCTGCCCGTCGAGGCGGTGTTCTCCCGCAAGGAGTTCACCCCCATGTCCTCGACGCTGTACCCCACCGAACGATGACGGCCCACCCGTCACGCACGATCGCACCGGAACCGACCACCGAGGAGAAGCGATGAACACGACGACACCGACCACATCGACCACGTCGGCCCGGGCCCCGGGGCTCCTGGAGCGCTGGCAGGACCGCAGGGAACGCAAGTTCCAGGAACGGCGGGCGCAGATGGCGGGCATGTTCCCGAAGCTGCGCAACCGCACCGCCCGGCGCCGCCTCGTGGTGGCGTACCTGTGCCTGGTTTTCTGCCTGCTCGTCGCCGGGATCATGCTGGCCGTCGCCCTGCTCGGCGAAGGCCACTCCGCCTGGTGGGGCATGCCGTGGATCGCTTTCACGGTGCTGTTGGTGGGCACGTGGACGACGCTCGTCATCGTCACGGACGCCATCGACGGCGCCCCGGTGGCGGCCCTCGACGAGTACGAGAGGGAGCGGGTGGAGGGGCTGCGCAGCCTCGCCTACCAGGCCTTCACCTGGTTCGGGCTGGTCTTCAGCCTCGCCCTCGTGTTCTTCGGCGTCTGGCTCGGCGGCAACCGGCCGGACTGGGCCGCCGACGTCCCCTACCTCGCGGGGCTGGCGTTCCTCATCCCCTTCCTGCTCATCCTGTCCGTGCCCACCGCCGTGATCGCATGGACGATGCCCGATGACTGAGCCGACCGGCGCCACCGCCGGTTCCGCCGCCGAGCATTCCGCCACCGCCGAATCCAACACCAAAACCACCGCCGCGGCACCGTCCGCGGCCACCACCGCATCATCGACCGAAAGGAGGGGCGCCGTGCCCGGGAACGCACTGGTCATCGACGGCCTTCGCAAGAGCTACGGGGACCTGCGGGTCCTCGACGGCATGAGTTTCACCGTCCAGCCGGGCGAGATCTACGGTTTCGTCGGCGCCAACGGCGCGGGCAAGACCACCACGATGCGCATCGCGCTCGGCGTCCTGTCCCGTGACGGCGGGGACGTCCGCCTGGGCGACCGCCCGATGGACGACGACGTCCGCCGCACCGTCGGCTACATGCCGGAGGAGCGCGGCCTGTACCCGAAGGAGAAGGTCGCCGACCAGCTCATCTACTTCGCGCGGCTGCACGGCATGGACGCGCCGACCGCGAAGGCCCGCACGGCCGACCTGCTGGAAACGCTCAATCTTTCCGACCGCGCCGACGACAAGGTCGACACCCTGTCCCTCGGCAACCAGCAGCGCGTGCAGTTGGCCGCGGCGCTGGTCCACGACCCGAAGGTCCTGGTCCTCGACGAGCCCTTCTCCGGCCTCGACCCCATCGCCGTCGGCGTGATGTCGCGGGTGCTCCGCGAGCGCGCCAACGCCGGCGTGCCCGTCGTCTTCTCCTCCCACCAGCTGGATCTGGTGGAGCGGCTGTGCGACCGCGTCGGCATCATCCGCGACGGCAGGATGCTCGCGGAGGGCACCGTCGACGAGCTGCGTTCCCGCGGCCCGAACCTGCTGGCCGTGGACGTGCCCGGCGCGCCCGCCGGGTGGGCGGACGGCCTGCCCGGCGTGGAGTCCGCCACCGTCGATGAGCGGGGCCGCACCGTCGTCACGCTTTCCGACGCCGCCCCCGCCGACGTCGACCAAACCATCCTCGACCGGGCCCGCACGCTGGGGCCGGTGCGTTCCTTCGGTCCCGTCAGCATTCCCCTCACCGAGCTGTACCAGGAGGTCGTGCAGTCATGAGTTCCCCGACGAACAATCGCCCGCGGGGCGCTGCCACGGCGCCCTCCCCCGATTCGACCCACCGGTCCGGTGAAACGCGCGGCGGTTACCGCGCGGCCACCGCCATCGGCCTGGTCACGCAGCGCGAGCTGCGCGAGAACCTGGTCAAGAAGGGTTCCGTGGTGACCCTCATCCTCGGCATGCTGCTCGCCGTCGGCGGCGTACTGTTGACCGCCTACCTCACCCGCGACGACGGCGCGGACGCCGATCCGACCGTCATCGCCGTCGTCGGCGAGGCCCCCTTCGCCGAGAACCTCGCCGCCGCGACGGCCGCCGGGGCCGACGGTGACGGTGCAGCCGAGGGAGCCACCGACGGTGCCGCCGGTGGCGCCGGCATGGGCCTGCCCGGCATGACCCGGAACCCAATCGAGACCCGTCCGGCCGACTCCGAGGACGCCGCGCGCGCGATGCTTTCCGACGGGGAGGTCGACGCGGCGCTGGTGCCCGCCGACGGCGAGAACCAGTGGACGCTCCTGCAGGACGGTTCCCCCGACGCGCTGGCGGGCACGCTGAACGCCGCATTGTCGGCGCAGCTGCAGACGCAGGCCATGGTCGACCAGGGCGCCGACCCCGCCGCCGTGGCCGCGGCCGCCGGCTCCGGTTCCGTCACCTCCGAGAACGCGCAGACCGTCGATCTCGCGGCGCTGCTCGTCGTCGGCGCAGGCGTGATGCTGATGATCACCGGCATCATGATGTTCGGCGGAGCGGTGGCCCAGTCGGTCATCGAGGAGAAGTCGTCGCGGGTCGTGGAGATCATGCTCGCCACCATCCGCCCGCTGCACCTGCTGGCCGGCAAGATCCTGGGCGCCGGCATCGCGGGCGCCATCATGCTGACCGCCATCGTCGGCGCCGCCACGGTGACGATCTTCATCACCGGGCTGGCCGAGGACTTCGACATCCCGTGGGCGGCCGTGGCCATGCTGCTGCCGTTCTTCCTGCTCGGCTACTTCTTCTTCGCGGCGCTGTACGCGACCGCGGGTTCCCTGGTGAGCCGCATGGAGGACTTCTCCGCCGCGCAGATGCCGGTGATGCTGCTGGCGTTCGTGGCCATCTACATCCCGGCGTTCGGCTGGTCGAACCTGGACTCGACGTTCATGACGGTCGCCGCGTGGGTGCCGCCGGCGTCGGTGACCACGGCCCCGCTGCAGTACGCGATGGGCGGCTTCGACGGGTGGCAGATGCTCGGCTCCGCCGCCATCCTCGCCGTCACCTGCGTGCTGGTCATCCTGCTGGCCGCCTACGTGTACCCGCGCAACGTCCTGCGCACCGGTTCCCGCGTCACCTGGATGGAGGCGCTGAAGGGCTGACCGGTTCTCCTGTCCCCCCGCCCCGGGGACGGGAGCCCACCCCGCCCCCGCCCCGGGGACACGGCAGATCAACCCGCTCTTCTCCGATGCGGGGCGGTCAGCCCCTCCGACCGGTCTCGGCGAATCGACGGACCTGGTCGGCGGTG
>DUOR01000075.1 GCA_012838715.1 Actinomycetales bacterium | reverse complement strand
GCCGGTTCAGGCCCGCGGCGGGGCCGGCGCCCGGAACCGGCGCCGGTTCAAGCCCGCGGCAGGGCTAGGTGCGCTGCGGGCCGTCGCCGCGCGCTTCCCGACGGGCCCGCACGGCGGCCGCCAAGTCATGCAGCAGCGTGTCCGTGGTGCCCCAGTCCATGCACGCGTCGGTGACGGACTGGCCGTAGGTCAGGCCCTCGCGGCCGTTGGTGACCTTCTGCGCGCCACCGACCAGGAAGGACTCCATCATGATGCCGTCGATGCCGTCGTCGCCGGAGGAAATCTGCTCGGCGATCTCGCGGACGACCTCCGCCTGGCGCACCTCCGACTTGCCGGAGTTGGCGTGCGAGGCGTCGACCATCAGCGACCGCGGCATGCCGGCCTTTTCCAGGCGGGCCTTCGCGTCCGCGATGGACTCATCGTCGTAGTTCGGGCCGGAGGTACCGCCGCGCAGGATGATGTGGCAGTTGGCGTTGCCGGCGGTCTCCACCACGGCGGCGCAACCGTCGTCGTTCATGCCGAAGAAGAAGTGCGGGTTCGCCGCCGACACCAGCGAATCGACGGCGACCTGGACGTTGCCGTCGGTGCCGTTCTTGAAGCCGATGGGCATGGACATACCCGACGCCAACTGACGGTGCACCTGCGACTCCGTGGTGCGCGCGCCGATGGCGCCCCACGCCACGGCGTCGGCGATGTACTGCGGGCTGTTCGGCTCCAGGAACTCCGCGCCGACCGGCAGACCCAGGTTCAGGACCTCGATGAGCACCTCGCGCGCCATGCGCAGGCCGCCCAGGATGTCGTAGGAACCGTCCATGTGCGGGTCGTTGATCAGGCCCTTCCAGCCGACCGTCGTGCGCGGCTTCTCGAAGTACACGCGCATGACGACGAGCAGATCCTCGGCCAGCTCGTCGGCGACGGCCTTCAGGCGGCGGGCGTAATCCACGGCGGCCACCGGGTCATGGACCGAGCACGGGCCCACGACGACCAGCAGGCGATCATCCTCGTTGGCGATGACGTTCGCGATATCGCGGCGGGCCTTCTCCACCGCCGACGCCTGGCCCTCGCCGAGCGGCACCTGCGCGATGAGCTCGCGCGGGGTGGGCAGGTCGTGGAAGGCGACGACACGCTGATTGGAGGTGGAAGCCGGGTTCTCGAGGGAAGTCGGGGGCGTCATTGCGGGCCTTTCGGGAGTGTTCCGTTGAATCGTTTTTTCTTGTGGTTCTTGCCGGACGGGCCGGTTCCCCGGCCGCCGCCCGCCGCCTCCCGGCCGCAGGATTTTTTGGCCGGATACGACGAAAGGCAGCGGACCCTGGATGGGTCGCTGCCTTTTGGGCTCCGGCGTGCGCGTGGCGAATGAAGGGCGCTCTGCCAACCTAACGGTCGGCTGCCGGAGCCCCTGCAAAATAAAATCGCCACATACGCATGTGATGCACCTTACTAACGGGTTCGACCGTCCCGCAATTCGGGGCCGGAACCGGTGGTCCCGTCTCCCCCGTCACGGGTGGGCGGCACCATGCGCGTCTCGATTTCGTCGATGTCGCGGCCGTGCGGGTCGCCGGTGGTCTCCGCGGCAATCGCGCGGTCGATGGCCTCGTGGTCGAAGGGGTCCATGCCGTGGGCCTCCGCGAAGTCACGGCGGCGGCGCATCCGCTTCATCCGGCGGGTGAGGTCCACGCCGATGAGCAGCACGGTGACCAGCAGCAGCACGATCACCAGCAGGCCGATCGGCGACGCCTTGCCGAAGTCGGCGCCCATGGGGCCGACCGGGTTCTGGGCCAGCAAATCGATCATCACGATCTTCTCAGTCTTCCTTAGTCGTTGCCTGCGGCATCGTCACCTGCGACATCGATGCCGGCGAACAGGTCGTCCTCCGGCAATGAGGTGCGAACGCGGGTGCGCGCCAGCTCGAATTCCTCCGTCGGCCATACTCTACGCTGCACGTCCGTCGGCACCGCAAAGAAAGGACCGTTGGGGTCAATCTGCGTGGCGTGCGCCCGCAGCGCATCGTCGCGCGCATCGAACCAGTCGCCGCACGGCACCTGCGTGGTCACCCGCTCCATGATGTCGCCGCGGTTGGCCACCCACCGCTTCAGCGCCTCGCCCAGCGGGCTCGGCAGATTGCGGTCCGTGTAGTACGCGTCCAGCGTCAACAGGCGCCGGCGCACGAACCCGTGGGTGTAGTACATCTTCTTGATCTCCCAGGGCTCACCGAGCTCCGGGTACACGTCCTGCGCCGCCTCGGCCCACGCCCGCACCGTCACGATGTGCTGCATGATGTGATCCGGGTGGGGGTACCCGCCGTTCTCGTCGTACGTGATCATCACGTGCGGACGGAACTCGCGGATCAGCTCGATCAGCGGCTTCGTCGCATCCTCCACGTTCTCGCGGGCGAAGCACCCGTCGGGAAGCACCGGGGTGGGCGACCCCTCCGGCAGACCCGAGTCCACGAACCCGAGCCACCGGTGCTGCACGCCCAGAATGCGCGCGGCCTCCGCCATCTCCGCGATGCGGACCTCCGCGATGTTCTCCGCGACCTCCGGCCGATCCATGGCGGGGTTCAGGATGCTGCCCCGCTCACCGCCGGTCAGCGTCGCCACCATAACCTCGTGGCCCTCCGCCGCGTAGCGGGCCATCGTGGCCGCGCCCTTGCTCGACTCGTCGTCCGGATGCGCGTGCACCGCCAACAACCGCAGTCCCATGCGTACCTCCTCGCTTTTCGCCGAACATCCGCGCAACTCCCCTCCGGGACTCTCCCGGCCGGGTTCACACCGAAAAAGAGGAATTGCACACAACGACGCCATTCTACGGGCCCCGAGTTCCTCGCCCGACCCGGGTTCCGATAGGGTCGGGGGCATGTCGAGCAGCAATGTTCAGGATCCGCGTCCCGCCGGGGTCCCCGACGAGAACACCACGGCGCCGGCGAGCCGCGTGCGCCCCGACAGGTACGGCACGAAGTCGACCCGACCGACCGGAAAGCTCCTCGTCATCGGCATCGTGGGCATGCTCGTCGTCGCCCTGGCCTACATCATCGTGCAGGTCAACCGGGTGTCCGACCCCGACGTCACCGCGTCGCAGGCCGGCTGGGCCCGCGAGGAGGGCCGCGAGGACGACGTCTTCATCTTCACCCTCGACGTCACCCGCGAAGACCCCTCCGTCGACAGCTACTGCATCATCTACGCCCTCGACTACAACGTCGCCGAGGTCGGCCGCCGCGAAGTGTTCATCCCGGCCGGCGGCGCCTCGACGGTGCGCATGGACATCCCCATCCACACCCGCGGCGAAGCCGTCGCCGGCGACGTCTACGGCTGCTCCACCACCATCCCCGCGCACCTGGCCCCCTGATTCACCCCGGGGCCATAAACGCGACATGCCCTCCCGGTTAACGCCGGGTAGCGGGCCGGTGGTATCCTGACCCCGTTCACGGCCCCGGCTGGGGCCGATTTTTCGTATCCCGGGCCCCTATCGGCGGGCCTCCGGCGGCGCACGGCACGCAAAATTGCCGACGACCGTCGCGGACGTTGACTACCCAGGAGGCAACATGACCGACTCCAACAACCCGTGGCTCACGCAGGAGTCCTACGACAAGCTCAAGTCCGAGCTGGACGCCCTGTACGAGAACCGCCCCATCATCGCCGCCGAAATCAACGAGCGCCGCGAAGAGGGCGACCTCAAGGAGAACGCCGGCTACGACGCCGCCCGCGAGCAGCAGGGCCAGGAGGAGGCGCGCATCCGCTACCTCGAGGATCTGCTGCAGCGCGCCGTCGTCGGCGAGACCCCGCAGGAGTCCGGCGTCGCCCTCGTCGGCACCGTCGTGCACGTCTACTACGACGGCGACGAGGACGACAAGGAGACCTTCCTCATCGGCACCCGCGGCGCCGACTCCTCCAAGCCGGGCCTGGAGACCTACTCCACCGACTCCCCGCTGGGCCGCGCCCTCATCGGCGCGAAGGAGGGCGAGACCCGCACCTACAAGTCCCCCACCGGCGACGAGGTCGAGGTGACCCTCATCAAGGCCGAGCCGTACGACCCGGAGTTCCAGAACTAGGTTCCGTCACCCGACCCGTCCGCGGCGGGGGCCTGGCCGGGGGCCGTGAAGCAGGCGGACGAACCCCGGATACGACAAGGAGGGGCCCCGAGGGGCCCCTCTTTCGTCATGGTTGCGGCCGCATCGTCTCCACGGCCGCGGCGTCAGTGCCCGGACCGCACCACGCTCATGATGCGCGCGCTGAACCGAGCGGCCTTCCACAGCTGCAGAAGCGTGCACTGCCGGAAGAACAACGTGCGCTTGGTCGGCTTCGGCGCCTGGCCGATGCGGTGCTCGACGTCGATGGATGCGTCGTCCGTGGGGGTGAAGCTCATGGTGTCTTTCATTTTTTCCTCTTCTTTTCGGCTCACTCTAGGTCGTCGCCTCACTCGGGGATGAGGTGCCAGAACGGGCGGTGGCGGGCCTTCCACAGAAACATGTAGTGGAGCATGAGCTTCACCCAGTGGCCGGCCAACCCGATTTCACCGGTCGTCTTCTTCGAGCGCCCGGTTTCGGGGTACTCGGTGAAGTCCGGCACCACGGGGTGCATGAGCATCGATGCCGCCGAACCGCCGCGCAGGCCGACGCCGGTGGACGCGACGCAGGCCGCGCCCATGCGCGCCATCGAGGCTTTGCGTTCCTCGGCGGTCTCCGGATTGAGGATCCTATCGGCGATGGTCATCGCGACCTCGCGGCCCATCACACCGGACGGCATGCCCGTGCGGGGCGGCGCCGGGGCGATCTTCGTGCCGTTCGGGGTGGTCCGGGGCGTGGAGATCGCGTGCGGCGGAGCGAAGGCGATGCCGACGGCCCAGATGTTGTCGAACGCCGGGCTCCGGTAGGTCTCCGGCCAGTCGTCGGCACGCCACTCGTCGGGGTCTGCGACGCCGTAGGTGGCGTCGACCTTCATCATCCCGTTCGGCGCGAAGAGCTCGTCGAACATGTCGCGGCCATCGGCGCCCGTCGCCGTCAGCGGCACTCCCGTGAACGGCGGCAGGAGCATCGCGAAATCGAAGGCGAGCTCGTGGGTGGTCCCGTCGAGGCTCTCGTAATGCACGACGCCGGGCTCGACCTTGAGCACGCCGGCGCCGACGATGGCCCGCACGTCGCGTTCGCGGAACAACGACTCGGTCCACAGGCGCGATTCGGTCAAGTACCCGTTTTCGGTGAACCGCATGCCGCCGACGCCGAAGTCGCCGAGCTCGGCTTCGTTGGTCAGGTACACCAGGTCGGCCTGTTCCCTCACGCCGGCGCGGCGCAGCTCGTGGTCGACGTTGAACACGTACTCGAACGCCGCGCCCTCGCAGGTGCACGTGCCGTGGCCCATTCCGACGACGAGGGTCGCCCTCCGGCCGGTCGCCTTCATGTCGTCGATAAGCGCGGTCAACTCGTCGGCGCAATGCACGGCATGGTCCTTGGTGCACACCGACAGGGAATTGCCGCCGTCGTCGGGGCCGAGCCCCGGCGTCGCGTCGAACGTCAGCCTGGGGCCGGTGGCGTTGATCAGGTAGTCGTACTCGAGCTCGACGGTTTCGCCCTCGTGACCGTCGTCGACCCGCTCGTAGGTGACGAACGGCCCGCGCACACCGTCGCCCTCGGGGTGGATTCCCGTCGCCTTCGCCTGGTGGAACGTCACGCCCATCTTCTTGTAGACGGGCGGAAGATCGAACACGACCTTTTCCCCCGCCATGGATCCGGTACCCACCCAAATATTGGAGGGAATCCAGTTCCATTGCTTGTTGGGGGAAATGACGACCACTTCATGGTTCGTCCCCTTCAATGCGCGGGACAAATGCTGGGCCGCCGTGTGCCCGCTCACGCCGGCACCCAGAATGACGGTTCTGGCCATGGATTTTCTCCTCATATCCTCGAACCTACGTAATACCCCAACGGGTATTGGACGTGATCGACGCTACAGGAGCGGTAAACGGCAAACAATAACCGAAATATAGGAACGCTCAAACGGGGGACCGGCGAAGTTCCCGGCCGTGGGGCCAATCACTGCCGGGGATGCCCCATGCGCGGGGCACCGCGACGCGGGCCGCAGGCCCCGGATGCGGCCCCGGCACCGGATTGCCGCGCGGAAAACGGCACGAAAAAGGACCCCGGGACGCCCCGGGGTCCTCACGTAGCCGGGCCCGCCGCATCACGCGGGAACCGGGCGCGCCGCGCTAATCGCGGAAGTACGACAGCAGGCGAAGGATCTCGATGTACAGCCAGACCAGGGTGACCGCCAGGCCCAGGGCGACGCCCCAGGCGTAGTTGGCGGGCGCGCCGGCACGGACCAGCTTGTCGGCCTGGTCGAAGTCCAGCAGGAAGCTGAACGCGGCGATGCCGATGCAGACCAGGGAGAAGATGATGGCGATGGGGCCGCCGTCACGCAGCGGGGACATGTCGAAGAACAGGGCCAGGACCAGGTTGCCCAGGGCCAGGACCAGGACGCCGATGAGGGCGGCCGTCATGAAGCGGGTGAACTTCGGGGTGACGCGGATGGCGCCCGACTTGTAGACCCACAGCATGCCGGCGAAAACACCGATGGTGGCCAGGACGGCCTGGCCGATGAGGGAACCGGCGGAGACGCCGTCGGTGACGCCCACGTTGGCGAACAGGAAGCTGATGCCACCGACGAAGAGGCCCTCGAACGCGGCGTAGATGAGGGTCACCATTGCGGAGCCGTACTTCTTGCCGAAGGTCGACACCAGCACGGTGATGAGGCCGCCGATGGCGCCGACGACGGTCAGGATGAGGCCCAGGAAGGTGCTGACCATCGCGGTGATGAAGTAGTTCACGGCCGCGAGCGCAACGATGACGGCGAGGGTGATGCCGGTCTTCGACACGACGTCGTCAACCGTCATGGGGCGCGCGTCGTGCATCTGCTGGGGGGCGCCGTACTGACCGTCCGCGTAGGGGGCCTGCTGGTACTGATCCTGACCGTAGCCCTGACCGTAACCGCCGGGGCCGTACTGGCTCTGGCCGTACTGGTGGGCGCCCGCGCGGCCGCGGGCGACGGTCTGGGTGAGCGAGCGGAACGCGGGGTTGCTGCTTTCGCGCACGTCGTCCTTCCTTTCGGCCGTTCGCGACGACCGGGGTTGTGGTTCTTCTACAAGGGTTACAACGGGTGAAGCGCCTACATTGTTCCCCGCCGTGCCAATTGCCGCGATTCGTATCCCCCGGGAAGGTCGCCGGGTAGTGTCGGAATTGAATTCTCGAACAGGAATACGCACACCGCCGGCGGCGGGTACCGTCGGCGCCCGACGATGAGCGTGCGCAGGCGTGCACTCAGTTTGGAGGCCATCATGCCCGGCGATTACGACGCCGACACCACCGGCGATTTCGACGAGAACACCCTCGACGGTTCGGAGGGCCTCGACGGCGACCTCATGACCGGTGACGGCGAGAACTACGTCATGGACGCCCCGGATCGGTGGCGTGGCGCGGAGCCGCACGACACCCTGAACAAGCGGTTGGCGGAGGAGAACCCGGACTTCGACCCGGATTACGACCCCGACGTCGACCCCGAGGGCCGCTACGGCGACGTCGACGGCCACGAGGATTTCGAGTTCGGCACCCCGGGCGATCGCGACCCGGACCGCAACCGCCGCCTCGGCTACACGGAAAGCTAGCCGAAGCCGGCCCGGACGGTTTCACCCGAAAGCGTCCGCTCGCGGCGGCCCGGTGCGTACCATCGCGTCCATGACCGCGACTTCGACCGATACCGCCCGTGAGACCGGTTCGACCGGTGCCCCGGAGCTCCGCAATCCCCTGACCCCCGATGTCCTGGAGCGGCTGCTGGGCCGCACCGCGGTTGCGCCGGGCCACGAGACCCGGGCCATCACCGCGCCGTTCACCGGCCAGGACCTGGCCGATATCCCCGTCGGCACCGCAGACGACGTGGAGCGCGCGTTCGGGCGCGCCCGCGCCGCGCAGAAGGCCTGGGCCCGCGTGCCCGTGTCCTCCCGCCGCGAGGTGCTGCACCGTTTCCATGACCTGGTGCTCACGCACGAGGCGCAGTTGATGGACATCCTGCAGGCGGAGACCGGCAAGAGCCGCGCCAGCGCCTACGAGGAAGTCATCCACGTGGCCATCACGGCCCGCTACTACGGCAACAACGCCGAGGATCTGCTGCGCCCCCGCAAGGCCCACGGCGCGCTGCCGGTGCTGAGCCAGACCACGGTGCACCACCACCCGAAGGGCGTGGTGGGCGTGATCAGCCCGTGGAATTACCCGCTGACGCTGGCCATCTCCGACGCCGTGGCCGCCATCGCGGCCGGCAACGCGGTGGTGCTGAAGCCGGATTCCACCACGCCGTTCTCCGCCCTCATCGCCGTGGACCTCATGTACCGCGCGGGTCTGCCGGAGGACGTCATCCAGGTCGTGCCGGGCCCGGGTTCGGTCGTCGGCCAGGCCATCGTCGCCAACGCCGACTTCCTCATGTTCACCGGCTCCTCCGAGACCGGCCGTTCGCTGGCGAAGCAGTGCGGCGAGCGCCTCATCGACTTCTCCGCGGAGCTGGGCGGCAAGAACCCGCTCATCGTGGCGGAGGACGCGAACATCGCGAAGGCGGTGGAGGGCGCGCGCATCGCCTCCTTCACCAACTCGGGGCACCTGTGCGTGTCCATGGAGCGCATCTACGTCGCCGACGCCGTGTACGACGAGTTCGTCCCCGCCTTCGTCGAGCGCGTCCGCAACATGACGCTGGGCGCCGGTTACGAGTGGGAGGTCGAGATGGGGTCGCTGCAGTCGCAGGGCCAGTTCGACATCGTGTCGAAGATGGTCGACGACGCCCGCGACGCCGGCGCCACCGTCCTCGCCGGCGGCCGCGCCCGCCCGGACCTGGGTCCGCTGTTCTACGAGCCGACCATCCTCACCGACGTGCCGGAGGGCGTTGAGCTGCTCCGCGAGGAGGTCTTCGGCCCGGTGGTCGTCGTCGAGCGGGTCAGCGGCGTCGAGGAGGGCATCCGCCGCGCCAACGATTCCTGCTACGGCCTGAACGCCTCGCTGTGGACCTCGCCGTCGCGCGCGAAGGTGCTGGCCCCGAAGATCCAGGCCGGTTCGGTCAACGTCAACGATGGTTTCGCCGCCACCTTCGCCTCCGTCGACGCGCCGATGGGCGGCTTCAAGGATTCCGGCGTCGGCCGCCGCCAGGGTGCCGAGGGCCTGCTGAAGTACACCGATTCGCAGACCGTCACCGTCCAGCGGGTCACCCCGATCGCCTTCCCCGACCTGCCGCGCGAAACGTACTCGAAGGTGTTCACCACCGCGCTGAAGCTGGGCAAGAAGCTGGGCGTGCTGCCCTGACGCCCGGCCCCGGAAGCATCCCCGGAGCATCCCCCGGAAGAATTCCCGGGAGCATCCCCGGAGGCATCCCCCGGGAAAAGCGGAGGCCGGCCGCGACATTTTTCGTCGCGGC
>DUOR01000074.1 GCA_012838715.1 Actinomycetales bacterium | reverse complement strand
TTCGTCAAGGAAGAGGCCTAAGCCATGAGCGCATACGACACCTTCACCGGCGCCGGCGGAATCGGCGCCACCATCATCCGGGCGGCCGCGGCCCCCGCCGACGCGGGGACCACCGACGCCGTCGTCGACTGGACCAACCGTCTGTCCACCCTCGGCTACATCGCCGCGGCCATCCTGTTCATCATGGCGCTGGCCGGCTTGTCGAAGCCGGAGACCGCCCGCCGCGGCAACACGCTGGGCATGGCGGGCATGGGCGCGGCGGTGGGCATCGCCATCGTGCAGGCGCTGGTCACCTCCGCCCGCGACACCTCCGGCGACCACATGGGTCCGATTGTGACGCTGCTGCTCATCGGCCTGGCGATGGCCCTGGGCGCCATGTTCGGCGTCTGGCGCGCCCGGTCCGTCGAGATGACGGGCCTGCCGCAGCTCATCGCGTACTTCAACGGCTTCGTCGGCCTGGCCGCGGTGTTCATCGGCTACAACTCCTTCCTGGCGGACACCGACCTGACCGGCGGTGCCTACGCCTTCCACCTGGGCGAGGTGTTCCTCGGCGTGTTCGTCGGCGGCGTCACCTTCACCGGTTCGGTGCTGGCCGGCCTGAAGCTGGCCGAGAAGGTTTCGGGCACCCCGATTCTGCTGCCCGCCCGCAACGTGTTGAACGTCATCGTGCTGCTGGTGTCCCTGGCCCTGATGGTCGTGTTCATCGTCGTCGGCGACGGTTCCCTGGCATGGACCGCGCTGGGCGTCATGACCGCCCTGTCCCTCTTCCTCGGCTGGCACCTCGTTGCCGCCATCGGCGGCGGCGACATGCCGGTGGTCGTGTCCATCATGAACTCCTACTCCGGGTGGGCCGCGGCGTTCACCGGCCTGATGCTGGGCAACCCGCTGCTCATCATCACCGGCGCCCTGGTCGGTTCCTCCGGCGCGTACCTGTCCTACGTCATGTGCGTGGCCATGAACCGTTCCTTCCTGAACGTGCTGCTGGGCGGCTTCGGCACCGATGAAAGCGTGCTTGCCGACGGCGCCGAGGCCGGCACCCACACCGAGGTCGACGCCCCCGAGGCCGCGGATCTGCTGAAGCAGGCCCGGACCGTGATGATCACCCCGGGCTACGGCATGGCCGTGTCGCAGGCGCAGTACCCGGTGGCCGAGCTGACCCGCACCCTGCGCGAGGCCGGCAAGGACGTCACCTTCGGCATCCACCCGGTCGCCGGCCGCCTGCCGGGCCACATGAACGTGCTGCTCGCCGAGGCGAAGGTGCCCTACGACGTGGTCCTGGAGATGGACGAGGTCAACGACGACTTCGGCGACGTCGACGTCGTGCTGGTCATCGGCGCGAACGACACCGTCAACCCGATTGCCGAGCAGCCCGGCTCCCCCATCGCCGGCATGCCGGTGCTGAAGGTCTGGGAGGCCGAGAAGGTCATCGTGTTCAAGCGCTCGATGGGCTCCGGTTACGCCGGCGTGCAGAACCCGTTGTTCTTCAACGACAACACCGACATGCTGCTCGGCGACGCGAAGTCCTCGGTGGAGAGCATCATCTCCGAGCTGAAGTCCGGTGCGGCCGGCGGCTCCGGTTCCGGCGCGGCCGCCCGCCCCGGCGGTTCCGCTCCGGGCGCCGGCGCTGGCCAGGTGCCGGTCACCGCGAACTCGCGGTAGGGGCCGGACTCCCCAACCACGCGGAAACCCGCAACCGTTTCGGTTGCGGGTTTCTTCGTGCGCGGGGTCGACCGGGCGAATGCCGGCGGGGCAACTAGACTGCGATCTGGTCGCGGGCGGCCCACTGTGGCGTTCCCGCACCCGACCAGGTGCCCGACCCGGTGCCCGACCAGGCGCAATCCGCGCCCCGCCCGTTACCCCGAGGAGCCCCATGGCAATGTTCGCCGACTATGCCGTCGTCCCCGCCGCCGCATTCGACGACATCATGCTCCTCGCCGATTCCGGGGACGACGACGCCGCGAGCAACCTCATCATCGACCTGCTCGACGAATCGCATGAGCTTGCCGACGACACCGCCGGCGACCACCCCGACGGCAGCTCCACCGACCGCGACCCGGCCGCCGGCGACCACGGCACCGAACCTTCCCGCGCGCATCTCGGCGAACTGTGGCGCGGCGTCCTTCTCCTGGTCACCGGGGACGATTCGGGCGGGTGGGATCCGGTGAACCCCCGTCGGCAAGCGGTGATGGGCGAGCACGAATTCCCCGCCGACGCCCACTACGGCGTGACGTCCCCCGCCCGCGTCGCCGCGGTGCTGGCGGCGCTGCGCGAAGTCGACGTCGAGGCCGCCACCGCCGACGCCCGCCCCGCCACCCGGCTGGGCCGCATCTTCCGCCGGGGCGGCAACCGGATCCACGGCGCCCGCTGCGACTTCAACGTCGGCGCGGTGGTCGCGGCGTACGGGGAAATCCTCGGACTGCACGAAAAAGCCGCCCGCGAAGGGGCGGCCATCGTGATGGGAATCGGCTGAGCGGAACGAACCGGGCGGAACCGGCCGGGCGAATCCGGCCGGCGAATCCGGCCGGGTGAGCTCAGCGGGGGCCCGCCCTACACCACCACGACGATGTCGCTGGGCTGCAGCACATCGAAGAAGTGGACGGCGTCCTCGTTGGACAGGTGGATGCAGCCGTACGACTGGTCCTCCAGCGACCCCTCGTGGAACGCGACGCCGAGCTCCGTGAAGTACACCGAGAACGGCATCGGCTCGAGGTTGTAGACGTAGCTGACCTCGTCGCGGACCTTGCGCAGCACCGTGAACTCGCCGCGCGGCGTCTCGTGGCCGGGCTTGCCGGTCGTGTTCGCCACCGGGCCGTGCGTGATCACGCCGTCCTCCTGCAGCCACGCCAACTGATTGTCGACGTCCACGCAGGCGCGCGCGTGCGGCGGGCACGGATTGTTCACCAGTTCACCGGTGGGGGTGAGATTCCACTCGAGCAGCTTCTCGTCGACCACCTCGACCGCCTCTTCCGGCGTCATCGGCTGGGCCTCCCCGACCACGTCGTGGATCTCCACGTTGCGCGGGAACGGGACCGGCACGTCCTGCAGGTGCGTGCCGACGACGTCGAGCCGCGCTTCGTCCGAAAGCGGCTGCGGCGCGACCGGGGTCGCCTCGCGGGCCTCGGCGGTGAGCACCTCGTCGGTGTCGACCGCGGCATTCAGCCCCAGGATGCCCACCAGCGCCAGCGCCGCCGCGCCGACGCCGAGCATCGGCAGGCGGGATCGCTTCGCCGGCTCGGCGGCCCGACGGCGGCCACCGGCCGGCCGGGAACCGTCGACCTTGACGAACCACTGATCGGACGAACTGTTGGCCCGATGGCGGCCCGCGCGATGGCGAGGTGCAGGTGAAGTATTCACGTCTGTCGAACTTACCTGGTGGTGAACGCCGATCGCACCCCATTTGTTGTCGAGACCCCCAACCCGGCGACCCCGAAGGCGGGTGTTCGGGACACGCGATAGCCACCGGCGGCCCCCCGGATAGCCCGCACGAAAAGACGCATGTGACGGTCGGATAACCGCAGGGCGCGCCGGAACCGGGGCCCGCCCGCACGGCCGCTACCCCAGGGCCGCATGTCCACCGAACAATCCCGGGGCTTTCCCCCATACTGGCCACACCATGGGTTCCTCACGCCACCGCGCCGGCGGCACATCCGGCGACGACCCCCGCCGCGCCACCAAGTCCCCCGGCGTCGGCCACCGCAGCTCCGCGCGAGCCGCCGACCTGCGGACTTTCCTCGTCGGGGCGCTGTTCGGCGGCGCCATCACCGCGGTCGTCGCGTACACGACGGGCTTCGGCGTCGGGGACGCCGGGACGTCGGAAAGCACCGCCACCGGCGACGACAACACCACCGCGACCGCCACCACGGCCGCCCCGCCGCACGACGACCCGGCGGTGACCATCAACGTCACCGGCGACCTGCTGTGGCACCCGCCCGTGTGGGAAAGTGGCATGAACGACGACGGCAGCTGGGACTTCACGCCCGTCTTCGAGGACATCTCCCCCGTGCTCAACGAGGCGGACGTGGCCATCTGCCACCAGGAGACCCCCTTCTCCGAATGGGGCGGCCCCTACGCCGAATGGCCGATGTTCAAATCACCCCCGCAAATCGCGCAGGGCATCGCCGACGCCGGCTGGGACATGTGCACCGTCGCATCGAACCACACGATGGACTGGGGCCCGGAAGGCATGATCCGCACGCTCGACGCCATGGACGACGCCGGCATCGTCCACGCCGGCGCCGCCCGCAGCCCCGAGGAAGACGCCGCCCCGCGCATCTTCACCACCGCCGACGGCGTGCGCGTCGCCGTGGTCACCGGCACCTACGGCACCAACGGCATGCCCGTGCCGGAACCCTGGATGCTCCAGGACCTCAACCCCGACGCACTGCTGGCCAAGGCCGCCGAGGCCCGCGCGGCCGGCGCCGACATCGTCCTCGCCGCCGTGCACGCCGGCGACGAAGGAGTCACCGAACCGACGCAGCAGCAGCTCGAACTGGCGGACATCCTCACCCGCTCCCCCGACATCGACGCCGTCTACGGCCACCACATCCACGCCGTGCAGCCGATCGAACGGGTCAACGGCAAATGGGTCGTGTACGGCCTGGGCAACCACGTCGCGCACCAAATCCCCGAAAACACCCTGGCCTACGACGGAATGAGCGTCGAATTCCGGTTCGTCCCCCGCGACGGCGGCGGCTGGGAGGTCGCGGAACTGACGTACATCCCGACCATCATCACCCCGCACGGCGTCACTCCCGTCAAGGCCGCCCCCATTTCCACGCTGTTCGAACGCGACGGCGTGGACCGGGAATGGCTGCAGGCATCCCTCGACCGCACCCGCGGCGCCGTCTTCAGCCGCGGACTGTCGCCGGAGGACGTCACCGAAGGGTAAGGGCGCGGGCCGCTAGGCGGAGTCATCCTCGCGGAACGCCTCGTCCTCTTCCCACTGATCCTTCACGCCGTTGTAGCGGGCCCACTCCTCGTCCGTCATGGACAACCATTCGTCCAGCAACTCCTCGGCACTCCGACCATCGATCGACCGGGGGCCGGGCGGGCGGGGGCCGTCGGATGAACCGTGATCGTCGGATGAGTCGGCGCCTCCGGAAGCCCCGGGATCCGCCGGCGCACTCGCCCCGCCAAACAGGTCCAGGTCGAGGGCGGCCTGGTCGGGATGGACGAACCCGGATTCCTCGTCGTCCTCCCACTCGTCGTCCTCATCCCAGTCGACGTCGCCGTCTTCGTCGTCGTCATCTGCGACGTCGTCATCGGCGTCGTCATCGAGCTCGAACATGGGCTCGTCGACTTCGTCGAAATCGAACTCGAACGTGGGCTCGTCGTCTTCGCCGAAATCGGGCTCGTCACCGAAATCGGGCTCGTCGCCTTCGCCGTCCGCGAACTCGCCGTCCTCGAACTCGTCCTCGTCCTCGTCCTCCTCATCCTCCCCGTTATCCGGCGTGTAAGGGATGCCGTCGATGAGCGGCAGGTCCGGAGCCCCCGGCTCGATGCCCCGGTCGAAGGCGTCGCGCCACAGGTGGTCGACGAAGCCGTCGATGTTCCGTGCGTCGATGCGGAAATCGTCGGCAAGCCCGGTGCGGGCGGCGACCCCCGCCTCGATGTCGGTGAGGCGCGCACCAATCCACGTGACCAGGTCCTGCATCGCCCAGCTGCGGGCGCGGAAGAAGTCCATGCCGTCCGCGCTGGGCGCGCCGCCGGGTCCCGTGCCCTTGCCGGCCTTCGGCTGGATGAAGCGGGTGAGCAACCGCAGGTCGGGCTCGATGAGCTCGTACAGCAGCCGCGCCCGGTCGACGTGCACGGCCGAGCCGACGAAGTACGCGGTCGTCGGGCCGACGCGGTGCAGCGAACCGAACCACACGAACCGGCAATGCAGCGCGCCCGCGATGAGCTGCCCCAGCCGGGCCTTCTGCTCCCGGTACGCCGGCTCCATGATCACCTCGACCGGCTTCGGGTCATCCCGCTCGCGGAGCTGCTCGCGCGTCATCGTCGACCGCCGCTCGATCTGCCACACCTGCTCGGCGACGATGCGGAACGCCACCTCGAGGTGCAGCTCCATGTTGCGGGTCTCGTCGTCGGCGTCGGCCCACGCGAACAACCGCTTGACCTGCGCCATCGTGTGAAGATCCATGATGTTCCCCTTCTAGCCCTTCGCCGGCGACCGTTCCCGGCGCCAGTCCCTTTCCTGTGGTTCAGCCAGTGATTCCGCTGGTTTGGACCGAAGGGTAGGACACCGCCCGGATTGGGTCCCCGCACATTCGGCGGAGCCTCGTGCGGGCGTTCGAAAAGGAGCGTGCCGACGGTGGCGCGGCCGCAATCGGGCCGGCCCGACGGAGCCATGAACTGCATCCCGACCCCGGGTTGAGCGCATGCGGATCGTGGACGCGGCCCGGGGGCGAATCCACAGGAACGTTCGGCGCATCCACAAAAACGTGACCCACCCCACCCCCGCCTTACCCCTATAGGCTAGGCGGCCCTTAGTTAGGCTACCCTCCCCTTTGTTCTTTATTTGAGCAGGAATGGCCGGCCAGTCACGGGAGGCCATTCCGATGAGCTCCACGAACAAGCGACCAACCGGATAACCGTCGAACCGGGCAACCGGCCATCCGACGAAACCTACGAGACCAACGAGACCAACGAGGACCCATCACGATGAATCCGACACCTCCCCCGAACCCGCGCCCAACAAACGGTGCCGCGGCTCCGGACAACGGCCGATTCTCCATGAGCCGCCGAACCGCCCTCCGCTCCGCGCTCCTGCTCCTCGGCGGTGGCACCCTCGCGCTCGCCGGATGCTCCACCCGCGAAACCCAGGCCACCGACGCCGGCCCGGGAACCGGCGGCACCGGCACCAATGGCGGCGGACTGTCGATCACCGACCAACAGGGCCGCACCGTCGTCTTCGACGGCCCCGTGGAGCGCATCGCCACCACCGTCATCCCCGCCCCGTCGATGATCATCGCGGCGGACCAGGGCATATCCAAGATCGTCGCCGTCAACCGGGCCAGCCAGATGCAGGCGGGCAACGGGCTCCTCAGCGAAATGTTCCCCGAAATCATGGACCTGCCCATCGCCGCCGCCGGCAATGACTTCGTGCCCAACGTGGAGACCATCGCCGCCCAGAACCCGGACGTCGTCATCCAGTGGGCCCAGTTCGGCGACGACATCATCGCCCCCATCGAACAGGCCGGCCTCGAACTTCTGCTCATCATCTACGGCACGCAGGAGGACCTTGAATTCTGGGTCAGGATGTTCACCCAGCTCGTCGGCAAGCCCGAACGGGGCGACACGATCCTCGACAACATGCACCGCGACCGCGCGGCGGTGGAAAGCGCCGTCGGGACCGCGCGCCACCGCCCGCGCGCCGTCAACCTGTACAACTACGACGAAATGCAGGTCTCCGGCACCGAGTCCTACATGGATTTCTGGCTGACGCTCTGCGGCGCGGACAATGTCGGCGCCAACGCCGGCCCCGGCTCGTCGGTGAAGGTCTCCCGCGAGGAACTGCTCGAATGGGACCCGGAAGTCGTGTTCATCGGCAACTTCTCCCCCGCCACCCCGGACACGATGTACGGCGATCCCTTCTTCGCCGAGATGTCGGCGGTGAAGAACAAGCGCGTCTACAAGGTCCCCAACGGCGGATTCGCCTGGGATCCGCCGAGCAACGAATCCAACCTCATGTGGCAGTGGGCCGCGCAGCTGCTCCACCCGGAGGACGCCAACTTCGAGCTCCGGCAGGCCATGAAGGACACCTACTCCTTCCTCTACGACCACGACCTGACCGAGGCCCAGATCGACCGCGTCCTCGCCGTCGGCGCGAACTCGGGGAGCGACAACTATGACGCATTCACCCGTTAGGACCGAAGCCGGGCCGGCCGCCGACGGAGAGTCGGAAACCGGGCGGGCGACCGGGCAGGCGGCCGGGCAGACGGCCGAGCAGACGGCAGGGCAGGCCACCACCGCCCCGGCCGTCCCCGACGTCCCCGACGTCAC
>DUOR01000073.1 GCA_012838715.1 Actinomycetales bacterium | reverse complement strand
GGTGGGCGAGTGATCCCCGGCCGGCCGGACGCGGGGGTCCGTGGCCGGGGCGGGGCTGCCGGGGCGGCCGTCGTACGGGGGCGGGAGCATCGTGGTCATCGCAGGTCACCATCTTCCGTCGACTCCACGGTCCGCGGGTGGGCGGCGCCGTGGGGCGTGGCGGCCGACGGTCGCCGACCGCCGCACGCGGGACACTCGTGTGTCGTGCCTCACATGTACGGTCGAGGATATGAACGGCCGTGATGCATGTCACCATGGCCCGACGGAAACGGTGCCAGTTGGGCACCTGGCATCGCTTCCCGACGTCATGGTTGGGCCATCGGCCCTATAATTTGTGCCACGAACACATAACGGGCGGCGTCGGCACGCGGAAGGAGAACGGCGATGGCGGACCTGGACAAGCTGGACGTGGACCTGCTGCGGCTCATCGTCACCGAGCCGCGCGCCGGGATGCGCGAGTACTCGCGACGGCTCGGCATTGCGCGGGGCACGGCGACCGCGCGGCTGGACAAGCTCATCGCCGCGGGCGTGCTGCCGGACTTCGCGCCCAGCCCCGACCCGGCGGCCCTGGGCTATCCGCTCAACGCCGACATCCACGTGACGCTCCGGCAAATCGACCTCGACCGGGTGGTGGCGGAAATCGGGCGCATCCCCTTCGTCCTGCGGGCGGATTCACTGGCCGGCGACGACGACCTCTCCTGCCGCGTCGCCGCCCGCGACCACGGCCACCTGGAGGAAATCACCTCGATGATCCTCGCCATCGACGGCGTGGAACGGCTGCGCACGGACATCGTCCTGCGGCGGCGCATCCCGCACCGCATCCTGCCGCTCCTCGGCGACCTTCGGGATCACGTGTAGAAGAAGGCCATGGCGCACGCCGCGGAAGAAAGTGGGGAAATCATGGGGAGACCGAGGGCACGAGTGCCGGCGGGCGCGGCGGCGCGCTGTGCCGCGGTGATCGCGGTGGCGGGGCTGCTGCTGACGGGCTGCCTCCCCATCCAGAGGGCCGATGCGGCCGAGTACTTCGACGATCCGGCCACCGTCGAACTCCTCGAGGCCGCCGACCGCGGCGACGCGGACCGCATCGCGGAGCTGCGGGCCGAGGGCGCAGACATCGAGGAGCCCGCCAACGACCACGACCCGCGGCGCGCGAACATCCCGCCGCTCTGGTACGCCGCCGAATTCATGGGCCCGGAGGCGGTCACCGCGCTGCTCGACGCCGGGGCCGACCCCGCGCGCCGCGGCAACGACGGCTACAACGCCGTCGGGTACTCGATCCTCCGCGACAAACCGGGGTCCGTCCAGGCAATCCTGGACTGGGACCCCGCACTGGCCGACGCCCCCGACCGGCTCGGCGCCAACGCGCTCTACACCGCCGCGCACCTCGGGCGGGCGGACTCGGCGGAGCTCCTGCTCGACGCCGGCGCGGACATCGACTCCCGGACCACCACCGGCGGCCACACCCCGCTGTTCGCCGCATCAATGACCCAGAACGTGGACATGTGCCTGTGGCTCGTGCGGAACGGCGCGGACGCCGGCATCCGGGACGCCACCGGGCACACCTTCCTGTCGCCGCTGTTCGACGCCGACGACGCCACCCGCTCCCGCGACTTCCTCTCCGCACGGGAGGAACTCGTCCGGGAGCTGCGCGAGCGCGGCTTCCCCGTCGAAACGGGGCGGTGATTGGAGAGGGCCGGGGGAGCGCCGAGGCTCAGTGGCGCCGGCGGGGAGCCGACATGCGAACGCCGGGGCTCAGTGGCGCCGGCGCGCGTGCAGGCGGGTGAAGTTCTGCAGCACCGCGGAGGACCTGCCGACGTCGAAACGGAGGGCGTCGGCGACGGCCACGTCGTCCCGGCCCGGCTCGTAGTAGCCGTGGGCGGCGTAAATCTGCAGGCGCTGGCGGAAGGCCTCCGCGTCGAGCTCCGGATGGAACTGCGTCGCGTACGCGTTGGCGCCGAGGCGGAACATCTGGACCGGGCAGGACGCGCCCGTGGCCAGCAGGGTCGCCCCGGCGGGCAACTCCTCGATGGCCTCCTTGTGCCCGACCATCGCGTGGAAGCTCCGCGGCAGTCCGCGCAGCACGGGATCGGCGGCGCCCTCGTCGGTGACGGACACCTCGACGACCGAGGCCTCCTCGCCATGCTTGCGCGACACCCGGCCGCGGCCAATCGTGCCCAGCAGGCCCACGCCGTAGCAGGCGCCGAAGAAGGGGAAATCGGTCTCCAGGACTTCGGCGAGGTGATCGTCGAACCACGCCTCGACCTCGCGCTGCACCGCCGACTTGGCCGGATCGGAGGCGTTGAACGGGCCGCCGCCGACGATGACGCCGGAGTACCGGGACAAATCCAGATCCCGCGGCCGTTCCCGCTCCAGCCGCAGCTGATGCAGCTTCACCGGCGCCAGGCCGGACTTGCGGGCGAAGGACAGGTGCTCCGCGTGGGCGGCCGCGTCCTCGGCGCGCGTCGACAGCAGCAGGTACGGCTTCACGTCGCCCGTCACCGCGGGCCGCGAAGGATCCGTGGCTCCGGGCACCCTCACGACCGTCGCCCCGACCGGTCCAGGCAGTAGGACATGAAGCGATCGAGGATCGCCTCCGAATGGCTCAGGTCCGTCGCACGGACGATCGCGGAAATCTCCTCGACCTCCTCCGGCTTGAAATAGCCGGCGTCCATGTAGAAGCCCATCCGCCGGATGATGCCCTCCGCGTCCATCTCCGGATGGAACTGCGTCACCCACGTCGACCGGTTCGCGCGGTACGCCTGCACCGGGCACGTCGGCCCCGTCGCCAGCAGCGTCGCACCCCGCGGCAACTCCACCACGGACTCCTTGTGCCCGGTCAGGCCGAAGAACCTGGGCGCCATGCCGCCCATCACGGGATCCGAGGCGGCGTCGTCGGTAAGCACCACCTCGGAAACGCCCACCCGCTCCGGATGGGAACGATCCACCCGGCCACCGCCGGTGAAGGCCGCGAAACTGTTGCCGTAGCAGAGCATCAGCGCCGGCACCGGGGAGACCAGCACCTCGTACATGAGATCGTGCGTGTGCTTCTGCAGCTCCGTGTGCACCAGGTCGGTCACGTTGAACGGGCTGCCGCCGATGAACACGCCATCGAACTCCGTCAGATCGGGCAGCGTGTCGTCCGTGGACGTGATCGGGTGATGCACCAGCGTCTCCCGCGTCAACCGCGTACCCCGCAGGAAATCCTCGTACTCCGCCACGGCCACATCGTCACCGTCGCGCAGGGCCACCAGCAGGAAACGACCCCGATCCTGTCCATCGTTCATAAAAGACCAGCTTAGCGCGGTTTTATGGCAGTCCGTTAATCCACCCCGGATCACGGAAACCCCGGCGCACCCGATGGGGTGCACCGGGGTCACCGGGGTCACTCTTCGCTGACCCGGCTACCGCCGGCGGACGGACTCCTCGATCAAATCGAGTACCTCGTCCATGCCTTCGGTGGACCGGCCCGTCGCCAACCTGGTGATGACGCCATCCAGCATCAACTCCAGCAGCAGACGCAAAACCTCGGGCGAGTAGTCGTCGCGCAGGGAACCCGCCTCCGCCGTGTCGCGCAACCGCGACCGCACGGCATCATCGAGATGCTCCTGATGCGCCAACCACTTCCGCCGGAAATCAGCGTCCGTGCGCAACCGGCCCACGATCTCCAGCCTCGTGCCCAGCCACTCGTGGCGGTCCGGATGCGCGACCACGTCGCGCATCACCTCGACCAACCCCGAAGAAGCGGTCACCTCGGCCATCTGGTCGGCGTCCTCCTCCGCCAAAGCGAGGAAAAGACCTTCCTTCGAACCGAAATGATGGAAGATTGCGCCCCGGGACTTGCCCGTGGCCTCCTCCAGCCTGGTGACGGTGGCCCCGTCGTAGCCGAACTTCGCGAAGCAGTGCCGCGCCCCGTCGAGGATTTCACCTCTGCGGGATCGCTGTTCCTTCTTGATTGCTTCCGGCATCGGGGTTACCGCAGTCCTCTCCGGTGAACGGGGAAGGGGCCGGCCCCGCCGGTGCGAAAACCGGCCGGCCCGGCCCCATTCGTTCGCCAGTCAATGGCAGCCGTCCCTCCTCGCGGAGGAGACGATTAGCCGTTGATCATGTTGCGGAGCACGTACTGCAGGATGCCACCGTGGCGGTAGTAGTCGGCCTCACCCGGCGTGTCGATGCGGACGTCGGCGTCGAACTCGATGGTCGAGCCGTCCTCCTTGGTCGCCACGACCTTGACGGTCTTCGGGGTGGTGCCCTCGTTGAGCTCCTCGATGCCGGTGATGTCGAAGGTCTCCGTGCCGTCGAGGCCCAGGGACTTCCAGGACTCGCCGTTCGGGAACTGCAGCGGGATGACGCCCATGCCGATGAGGTTCGAGCGGTGGATGCGCTCGAAGGACTCGGCGATGACGGCCTTGACGCCCAGCAGCAGGGTGCCCTTGGCGGCCCAGTCACGCGAGGAACCGGTGCCGTACTCCTTGCCGCCCATGACGACCAGGGGAGTGCCCTCGGCCTTGTAGTTCTGGGCCGCGTCGTAGATGAAGGCCTGCGGGCCGCCATCCTGGGTGAAGTCACGGGTGTAGCCACCGGTGACACCGTCCAGCAGCTGGTTCTGCAGGCGGATGTTCGCGAAGGTGCCGCGGACCATGACCTCGTGGTTGCCGCGACGGGCGCCCAGCGAGTTGTAGTCCTTGCGCTCGACGCCCATGGAGTCGAGGTACTGCGCGGCCGGGGTGCCCGGCTTGATCGACGAAGCGGGGGAGATGTGGTCGGTGGTGACCGAGTCGCCCAGCGCCGCCAGGACGCGGGCGCCCTTGACGTCGGAGACCGGCGACGGCTCCATGTCCATGTCGTCGAAGTACGGCGCCTTGCGGATGTACGAGGACGCGTCGTCCCACGCGAAGGTCTTGCCCTCCGGGGTGGGCAGGTTCTGCCAACGCTCGTCGCCGGCGAAGACGTCCTTGTAGTCCTCCTCGTACAGCTCGGAGGTGATGCACTCCTCGATGACCGACTCGATTTCCTCGGTCGAGGGCCAGATGTCCTTCAGGAAGACGTCGTTGCCGTCCTGGTCCTGGCCCAGCGGCTCGGTCTCGAAGTCGAAGTCCATCGTGCCGGCGATGGCGTACGCGATGACGAGGATCGGGGACGCCAGGTAGTTCATCTTGACGTCCGGGTTGATGCGACCCTCGAAGTTGCGGTTACCGGACAGCACGGCGGTGGCGGCGAGGTCGGCCTCGTTGATGCCGGCCGAAATCTCCTCCGGCAGCGGGCCGGAGTTGCCGATGCAAGTGGTGCAGCCGTAGCCGACGAGGTAGAAGCCCAGGGCCTCCAGGGCGGGCCACAGGCCGGCCTTCTCGTAGTAGCCGGTGACGACCTGGGAGCCCGGGGCCATGGAGGTCTTGACCCACGGCTTGGACTTCAGACCCTTGTCCGCGGCGTTGCGGGCCAGCAGGGCGGCGCCCAGCATGACGGACGGGTTCGAGGTGTTGGTGCACGACGTGATGGACGCGATGCTGACCAGGCCGTGGTCGAGGATCATGTCCTCGCCGTTGTAGCTGACCTTCACCGGGTTGGACGGGCGACCGGCGGAGTCCAGCGCCAGGTTCTCGACCTTGCCGTCGACGTCGGAGAAGGAGTGCGCGGCGGTGCCGGCGGCGCCGGGGTTGCCGCCCTCGGCGACGTAGTTCTGCACGTCCTGCGAGCCCGAGGCGGAGGTGTAGTTGTGCAGATCCTTGCGGAACTGCTCCTTCGCGGAGGACAGCTCGATGCGGTCCTGCGGGCGCTTCGGGCCGGCGATCGACGGGACGACCGTCGACAGGTCCAGCTCGAGGTACTCGGAGTACTCGACCTCCGGGGTGTTCTCGTCCAGCCACATGCCCTGGGCCTTGGCGTAGGCCTCGACCAGGTCGACCGACTCCTCGGAGCGGCCGGTCAGGCGCAGGTACTTGGTGGTCTCGCCGTCGATCG
>DUOR01000008.1 GCA_012838715.1 Actinomycetales bacterium | reverse complement strand
GCGTCGTCGGCCGCGGCCCGCGAGCCGGTGCCGTCCGGGATGTCGGGGGCGTCGTCCGGGTCCGGTTGGTCGTTCATCAGGCGCAGCAGCCAGTTCTTGTCGCCGCCCATGCCCGGCGCGTTGATGACGGCGTACCGGCGCGGCACCCCGCCCAGCCCACCGTCGGGGCGGCCGTGCAGCACGGCGATGACTTCCTTGCCCTCGCGCCACTTCTCCCGCTCGTACACGCCGGCGTCCCAGATGTGGACCTCGCCGGCGCCGTACTCGCCCTTCGCGATGGTGCCCTCGAACGTCCCGTACTCCAGGGGATGGTCCTCGGTCATGACGGCGAGGCGGTTGACGTCGCGCTCCAACGGCGGGCCCTTCGGCACCGCCCAGGACACGAGCACCCCGGAATGCTCCAGGCGGAAATCCCAGTGCAGGTTGCGGGCGTGGTGTTCCTGGATGACGAAGGTCGGCAGCTCCCCGTCCCCGCGCTCGCGCCCGGTCGGCGGGTCCGCGGGCACGGGTTCGGAGGTCTTCCCCGGGTCGCGCATCGACCGGTACGTCGCCAGGCGGTCGATGGCCTCGTCGCCGGGGCCCGCGTCGTCGGCAAGCTCCCGGCCCAGCGGCGCGATGGGGTCGAGCCCGTCGGCGACGCGGTCGAGCACCTCGTCCATGCGCAGGTGCGCGAGATCCGGCGCGGCGATTTCCTCCCACGTGCGCGGCGCGGCGACCGTGGGGTGCCCGCGGCCGCGGAGGGAGTACGGGCTGACGGTGGTTTTGGAGGCGTTGTTCTGGCTCCAGTCGAGGAACACCTTCCCGGCGCGGTCGGCCTTGCGCATCCGGGAAATGACCAGGTCGGGATGGTCGGACTCGAGGCCGCGGGCGAGTTCCCGCGCGACCTTCGAAATGGTGTCGGAGTTGTTCGAGCCGTCGAGCGCCGCGTACAGGTGGATGCCCTTCGACCCCGAGGTCACCGGGAACGACTCCATGCCCATGCCGTCGAGGACCTCCCGGCACCACAGGGCGACCTCGGCGCATTCGGCCAGGCCGACGCCCTCGCCGGGGTCGAGGTCGAGCACCAGCCGGTCGGGGTTGCGCGGCTGCCCGTTGCGCCCGAACCGCCACTGCGGAACGTGCAGCTCCAGCGCCGCCACCTGCGCGAACCATGCCAGCACCGCCGGTTCCTCCGCCAGCGGGTAGGTGTTGGTGTGCTTCGAATGCGCGATGTCGCCGGTGGGAATCCAGTCCGGCGCGGAGTCCTCCAGATCCTTCCGGAAGAACACCTCCCCCGGCTCCTCTTGCGTGCCGACGCCGTCCACCCAGCGTTTGCGCGTCACCGGGCGACCGGAAAGCTGCGGCAGAAGAACGTCGGCGACCGCGAGGTAGTAGTGCATGACGTCGGCCTTCGTCGTGCCGGTGGCCGGGTACAGCACCTTGTCCAGGCTGGACACGGACAGCCGGCGGTCACCCACCCGGAAGCGCTTGCGATCCGATCGAGCCATCGGCGTCATCCTCCCTGCCGGCCTGCGGTGGTGGTTCCCAGGGTAACGATCCCGCGTATACGCTGGTAACCATGCGTGCCGTATGGACTGGAGCAATCACCTTCGGACTGGTCAACGTCCCCGTGAAGGCGTACAGCGCCGTCGAGGATCATGATGTGTCGTTCCATCAGGTCCATGACGCCGACGGCGGCCGAATCCGCTACGAACGCCGCTGCGAGGTCTGCGGCAAGAAGGTCGAGTACGAGAACATCGACAAGGCCTACGACGACGGCGACGACACGGTGATCATCACCGAGGAGGACCTCGAGACGCTGCCCGAGGCGGACAACGAGGAAATCGAGGTCGTCCAGTTCGTTCCCTCCGAACAGGTCGACCCGATCATGCTCGAACGCAGCTACTACCTGGAGCCCGAGGGCAAGTCGCCAAAGTCCTACCTGCTGCTGCGGCAGACGCTGGAGGCCACCGACCGGACGGCAATCGTGCGGTTCGCCCTGCGCCAGAAGACGCGGCTGGGTGCGTTGCGTGTCGACGGCAAGGTCCTCGTCCTGCAGGGCCTGCTGTGGGCCGACGAGGTCCGCGAGGTGGACTTCCCCAACACGAAGTCCCGCGCGAAAATCAGCGACCAGGAGCTGGAACTGTCGGCGGCGCTGGTGGACCAGTACGCCTCCGATTTCACGCCGGAGAAGTTCGAGGACGAGTACCAGGTGCAGCTGCGCAAGCTCATCGACGCGAAGTTCGAGTCCGGCGACACCATCGACACGGAGGCCACCTTCGGCGAGGTCGCCGATGCCGACGGCGGCGACGGCGACGGCGATTCCGATGAGGGCGAGGACGCCGAGGTCATCGACCTGATGGAGGCCCTCAAGGCATCCCTGGGCAAGCGCCGCGGCGGAGGGTCCGGGGACTCGGCGAAGAAGAAGGATTCCGGCTCCGGGAAGTCCGGCGACGACAAGGACGACACGGGCGGCACGGACGACAAGAAGTCCGACAAGTCCGGTGGCGGCAAGAAGACCGCGAAAAAGTCCGCGAAGAAATCTGCGTCGAAGTCGAAGAAGAAGTCGTCGGGGTCAAAGTCCTCCGGGCCGAAGTCCTCGGACAAGAAGTCCTCCGGATCGAAGTCCTCCGCCAAAAAGTCACCGACCAAGAAATCGTCGGGCAAGAAGTCCGGGAAGTCGGGCGGGAAGTCCGCGAAGTCGTCGGGAAGCGGAAAGAAGTCCGGCAAAAAGAGCGCCTGAGCCGGACCCGGTGGCGGGTCAGGCGATGCGCACGCCGACGGAGCCGAAACCGAGCCACGTGTGCCGGTTGTTCCACCAGCACCAGCCCACCTTCGGCGCATTCTTGCGGTGCTTCCCGTCGCGGCCGGTGCCGTTGGAAATCCACAGGGCCGGGGTGCGCGAATCGAAGGCCGCCGCCTTCGTGGGCTTCTTTTTCGGCAGGCGCGAGGCGATGGTCATGAAACAGGTGTTTCGCGACAGCACCGCCGGCGACTGCAGCACCCAGTGGATGCCCTCGGCCAGGGTCATCGGCTCGCGGCCGCGGTCGGCGAGTTCCGCCAGCGCTTCGGCCGGCGACCAGTTGCGCATGTCATCGCCGCGGGAGGGATCTGCGAGCGCGTAGACGGCGGCGTCCGGCACGTCCACGCCGGTCGGCGCGAAGGAATCGACGTCGGTCATGTCCTCGACGACGAAACCCCGCGGCCCGGAATCGTCGGCGCCGGGGGAACCCGGCAGCATCATCAACGGGGCCAAAACCGAGGCGGGCAGCAGCGACTCCGACACGACCAGCAGCGAGCCCGCCGGGGAACGTTCGGTCAATTCCGTCGCCGCGGCGAGCAGCTCGGCCCCCGACAATGCGCCCTGTGCTGATTCGGGAACCCCCAGGTCAATCAGCCGCTTCGCCTGGTCGACGAGCGACCCCAGTTCATCCGCACCCATTGCCGGCTCCTTCATTGTCGTTTCCCGGGGACGGTCGACGCCCCGGG
>DUOR01000072.1 GCA_012838715.1 Actinomycetales bacterium | reverse complement strand
GGAGGCCCCCGCACAGCCGGAAACGGTCGAGCAGCCGGAGGCCACCGAGGCTCCGGAACCGGGCGCCGAGCCGACCGAGGTCGCCGAGGCACCCGCGGAGCAGTCCCCGGCCACCGGCCAGGACATCCCCCGCACCTCCAGCGGCGTCCCGCTGCCGGGTTCGGCCCGCCGCCACAACAAGTAGCGGGCCCACCCGGCGACGGGTGACCCGGAGCGAAAAGTAAAGAGGAGGTTCCCCACCCGGGGAGCCTCCTCTTTTCACGTGCGCTGCATCGCGCACACGTGCGCCACCACGCGCAGATACGGCAAGGCCCCGGCGGCCGGATTACCTGGTCGCCGGGGCCTTCGCCGTTAAGCTCAGCCGCCCGCGGGCGAGGAGCCATCCCCTTCGCCGGAGATGATGGCGCCTGCGGCGTCCTCGACGAAGTGGTCGCCGGGCAGCGGGCCCGCGCCGAACAGGCCCATGTGCCCGACCGGCAGCACTTCGCGGGTGACCTTGGCGGGCGACCCGGCGGCGGCGAGCACGTCCTCGGTGGCGAACGCCTGGCCGGGTTCGACGACCCGGTCGCGCACGCCCGTCACCAGGTGCACCGGGCACGTGATCCGCGCGGCGTCGACGAGTTCGCCGTCGATGCGCAGTTCACCGCGGGCCAGTTCGTTGTCGCGCACGAGGTGCTTCAGGAACCAGTCGTACTGCGGGGCCGTCAGCGGCGAGGTGGCGGTGAACGTGGTCACGTCGCGCATGCCCGTCTGCGGGTCGACCATCGCCGTGGCGACGCGGCCGGCCTCCCCCACCGGGTCGTAGATGCGCCAGACGTCGTTGACCAGGGCGGTGCGCATGGCGGCGCCGACGGGCGGCATCATGACGTCGGCAAGCGGACGCACCCACGGCAACTTGGACACGCCCGCGGTCAGCGAGGTGACCGTCGGCATGACGCCGCCGACGTGGAAGTCGATGGGCGACCCCGCCATGGTCAGCTCGTGCACCGACTCCGGGTGGAGCGCGGTGTGGATGAACGACAGCCAACCGCCCTGCGACCAGCCGGTCAGGCGCACCATGCCACCGAGCGCCGCGATGGAGCCGGTGATGGCCTCGAAGACGTCGTCGATGGGCGACTCCGGGTCGGGCTCGGCGCGCCACCGGATGATGAACGCCTCGCGCACCTTCCCGTTCGCGTCGACGATCATCGGCAGGCCGAACTCGCCCTCCCGGGTGATCGAGTCCAGGCGGGTGCCCTGCGGCGGGACGATGAGCTCGGGGATGTCGCCCGTGAACTCGTCGCCGCCCGCCCACAGGAGGTCGCCCGCCGGCCACGACGCCACCGGGGCGGCGTGGGGGAAGGGGACGATGGGGGTCGGGGCGACCGCCTGGCGGAGGACCTTGCCCCCGGCCAGGGCATCGCCGACGACCACCTTCGCCGCCGACGCGGGCCCGCCGGAATCGGCGATGCGGCCCAACAGGGACACCCCGTAGGGCGCCCAGGCGGAGGCGACGGCCATCGGCACGTCGAACGGGGAACGGAAGAAAGCCGCCAAGGGGTCGGTCTCGCGAATGTTCACGAAACCGACCCCTTGGTCAGATGAGACACGTCAAGCACAGACGTAATGTACCTTCTCTTCAATTGTCACCGGGCCGAACCGGCCCGGGCCAACCGGGAATGCTTACTTGATGATGCCGCGGGCGGCGTTGGTGAAGGCGGAGGAGATGTCGTTGACGAACGACACGTGGGCCTTGGCGACGGCCGAGACGAAGTCGATCTGGGTGGCGTCGGCGGCCTTGGTCTCGAACTCGAGCATGGTGGACAGCGCCTTCTCGTAGGTGTCCAGGGACGCCAGCGAGTTCTTCTTGGCGGAGGCGATGATCTGCTCGTTGAGCTCGCGGATGCGGGACTCGGCCGCGGCGAAGGCCTCGGCGTTGCGCTCGGAAGCCTGCGAGAAGGCGTCGGTGGCCTGGTCGGCGGCGTTCTTGGCGGCGTCGGCGGCCTGCTTGGCGGCGTTGGCCGAGGCGTCGACGAACTCGTTGGACTTGGCGGCGGCCTCGTTGAACGCCTGGCGGTTGGCCTCGGTGGCCTTCTTGGTGGCGTCGGCGGCCTGGTCGGTGGCCTGCTTCGAAGCCTCGGTGGCCTCGGCGGCGTTCTTCTTGGTGGCGGCGGCGGCCTGGGCGGCGGCTTCCTTGGCGGCGTCGGCGGCCTCGTTGTTGTGCTGCTGGTTCTGATCGTGCTGATCGTTCATGGTGTGCTCCCTGGGGTTTCGAAGATGTTCCCGGGCCTCTCACGACCCGACGGTTAGCAGGTTAGCTGATGATTGCTAACATCGCAAGCCGAAAGGTGGGAATTATTTCCGGATTCACCCCGTATCCCCTGGTCAACGCCAAAAGGAATTTGCTTGCCGACGGTAACCCCGCCGGCTAACCCGCACGAAAAGACGGCCCGGCCGGGGAAAGATCCCCGACCGGGCCGTCGGAAAGCACCCACGCGCGCTCACCCGCGGCGGGTGAGCGTGCGGGCGCGGCGTTCGGCTACTCGGAACGCACGTACTGGCCCGGGGCGTCGCCCAGCGGCTCGAAGTCGTAGCCGCCCATGGCGGGCGGGTCGATCATCTCGCCGGCGCGGGAGGACATCCAGGTGTTCCAGTCGCTCCACCAGGAGTCGCCGGTGATCTTCGGCGCCTGCTCCTCGAACTGGGCGGCCGTCGCCGGGTACTGGTCGCGGTTGGCCTCCTCCGGCTTGCCGATGGCGCGGTACCAGGTGCGCTTCGACGGCGGGTTCAGCGCGCCGGCCAGGTGGCCGCCGTTGGACTGCACGTAGCGGACGTCGCCGCCGAGCATCGCCACGGCGCGGTACGAGGTCGACCACGGGACGATGTGGTCGCCCACGGCACCGACGACGTAGGTGTCGTTGGTGACCTTGCTCATGTCGAGGCGGGTGCCGTCGAGCACGAACTCGCCGGTGACCAGGGCGTTCTGCACGTACAGGGAGCGCATGTACTCGGCGTGCATGCGGGCCGGCATGTTCGTGGAGTCGGCGTTCCACACCAGGATGTCGAAGGCGGTGGGATCCTCGCCCTTCATCCAACGGCTGACCCAGTAGTTGAAGATGAGGTCGCGGGCGCGGACCATGTCGAACGTGTCGGCCATCTCCTCCTTGGACAGGAAGCCCTTGGCCTGCATCCGCTCGATGATGACCTCGACGTCCTCCGGACCGGTGAAGTACTTGATCTCGCCCGGGTCGGTGTAGTCGAGCATGGTGTTCATCAGCGTCAGGGTGCCGATGCGGTCGTTGCCCTCCGCGGCGTCCTTCGCGGTGGCCATCGCCGACATGGCGCCACCGAGGCACAGCGCCAGGATGTCGACCTTCGGCGCGCCGGTCACCTTCTGCACGACGTCCAGCGCGGCGACCGTGCCCTGGTTGTAGTAGTCGTCCATGCCCAGGTCGCGCATGGAGGAGTCCGGCTGGCGGTAGGAGATGCCGAAGACGGTGCGGCCCGACTTCACGGCCATCTCGATGAGGCTGCGGCCCGGGGTCAGGTCGAGGATGTAGTACTTGTTGATCCACGGCGGCGTGACCAGCAGCGGAACGGCGTGGACCTGCTCGGTCTGCGGCTCGTACTGCATGACCTCGATGAGGTCGTTGCGGAAGATGACCTTGCCCGGGGTGCGGGCCATGTTCTCGCCGAGCACGTACTTCGAGCGGTCGATCTTCTCCGGGCGGCCGCCGCGGTTGAGCAGGTCGTCGACGAAGTGGCGGAAACCGCGCACCAGGCTGCCGCCGCCCGTGCGGTACGCCTCGATGAGGGCGTCCGGGTTGGTCAGCAGGAAGTTGGTGGGCGCCATGGTGTCCATGACCAGGCGGGTGATGAAGCCGATTTTGCCGTCGGCACGCTCGTCGCCGGCGCCGGCGGCGCGGACGGCGTCCACGTAACCGCAGGCGGCGAGGTAGTACTGGCGCAGCGCCTTGTAGTTCGGGTTCTCCTCCCAGGTGCGGTCGGAGAAGCGGCGGTCCTTGGCGTCGACCTCCATCGGCCAGTTCGGGTCGTCGGCGCCGGCGACGGAACGCAGGTACGAGACCGGGATGCGGGCCAGGTCACCGGCGAGGTCGACGTTGGCCTTGACCAGGCCGAGCGGGTTCACCGCGGCGCGGGCCGTGACGGTCGCGGCGGCGGGGATCAGGCCCAGCGGGTCGATGCGGGCGCTGATCTTGCGGCGGGCGTCGTCGAAGACGGACATCGTTTAGGCCTCCCCGATGTAGCGGAAGATGAGGGCGGCGAGGCAGGCCGGGCGCTCTGCGCCGGGGTTGCGGAACTGCAGGTCGAAGCTGACCTGGTAGCCGCCGCGGCACTCGCTGACGGAGCCGACGGTGACGGCCATCTCGATGTCGGAGCCGGAGGGGACGGGCGCGGTGAAGCGGACCTTGTCCAGGCCGTAGTTGATGACGGTGGCGCCGTCGACGTCGATGACGTCGAAGATCAGGGCGGACGCGAGCGACAGGGTGAGGAAGCCGTGGGCGATGGTGCCCCCGAACGGGGTCTCCGCGGCGCGCTCGGCGTCGAGGTGGATCCACTGGCGATCCTCGGTCACCTCGGCGAAGCCGTTGATGCGCTCCTGGCTCATGGTGATGGTGCGGGACACTCCGAGGTCCTCGCCCACCAGGTCAGGCAGTTCCTGCAGGGTCACGTTCCGGGCCATTGGGGCTCCTCATCGGTTGGATTGGTGCGTAGGGGAACCATTCCAGGATAACGGCACTGACCAGGCCGCGAGTGGCGGCGGGTACCCGCGCCCGTGAGCTTTACACTTCGCTTGCCGACGTCCCGGCGCCCGCGTCGCCCCCGGCACCCGGCCGGCGGCGCCGGGATCGGGTCAGTTCGACGTAGGCGCGGTAGGTCTCGGTGAGGGATCGGCGCTGGACATCGGTGAGATCGGGGTCGCGGGCGATGGCGTCGAGGACCTCGCTGCCCTGGTCGCCGCCGGCGTAGGCGGTGACGACGTCCGCGGAAAGCTGGAGGTTGTCGGCGATGGCGGTGAGCACCCGCTCGCTGGGCGCCCGCAGGCCGCGCTCGATCTGGGACAGGTACGGGTTGGAGATGCCCACCATTTCGGCCAGGCGGCGCATGGGCAGCTGGGCCAGTTCGCGCTGGCGGCGGATCATCTCGCCGAGAGATTCGCCGGAGGCCCGCTTGCGGCCGCCGGATGCGCTACCGGTGTTGCCCGCGTCCTTCGCGCCCGTGGCGCCGTCGGCGCGGCCGGCCCCGGGGCCCGCGGCCGTCCCGTCGGCGCCCCCGTTGAAGTCGTCGTCGAACCCTTCGCCCTTGTCCGCCATGTCGGCCCTCTCGCTCGTCCCTGCGGGTGCCCCGCGCCCGTCGCGTGCGCGTCGCTTGCCCTTCGCTTGTCGGATGCCCCACGCGGCGGCCGTCCCCGGCGCCGCGTCGTCATCGCCTCGGGCTGAGCCTACCGCTACCGATGGGGCACCCCGAAGTGGCAGACTTGGACGGGTGAGTTCCCAGATGCAGACCCCCGACCAGCCGAATCAGCCGGACACCGATACGGCGCCCGCCGCCCCCGCCAATCTCGCGGACGGTGCCGCCGACGCCGCCGCCGATCCCGGCGTGGATCCGCAGCAGGTCAAGGAGCAGGCGCTGCGCAAGTCCCATGAGCTGCTGCAGGCGGCCCGTGCGGAGCAGACGCGGGCGGCGCGGGTGGCGCAGCGGCGGGGCATGGAGCATCCGCGGCGGACGCCGCTGAAGACGCTGGATCAGTCGTCGAAGATGAAGAACGTCCTCTACGACATCCGTGGCCCGGTGTCGACGCTGGCGGAGCAGATGGAGGCCGACGGCCACCGCATCATGATGCTGAACACCGGCAACCCGGCGAAGTTCGGTTTCGATGCGCCGGACACGATCGTGCAGGACATGGTGCGCGCGCTGCCGCATGCGCAGGGTTACTCGGAGTCCAAGGGCATTTACCCGGCGCGCCGCGCGGTGGTGACCCGCTACGAGATGGAGCCGAACTTCCCCCGCTTCGACGTCGAGGACGTGTGGCTGGGCAACGGCGTCTCGGAGCTGATTTCCATCGTGACGCAGGCGCTGCTGGACGAGGGCGACGAGGTCCTCATCCCGGCCCCGGATTACCCGCTGTGGACTGCGGCGACGACGCTGGCCGGCGGCAAGGCGGTGCACTACATCTGCGATGAGGAGTCGGACTGGGAGCCGGACCTCGAGGACATCAAGGCGAAGGTGACGCCGCGGACGAAGGCGATCGTCATCATCAACCCGAACAACCCGACGGGCGCGGTGTACAGCCGCGAGGTGCTGGAGGGGATCGTCGACATCGCGCGCGAGCATTCGCTCCTGTTGCTTTCCGACGAGATTTACGACCGCATCCTGTACGACGACGCGGAGCACATCAACACCGCGTCGCTTGCCCCGGATCTCCTGTGCATCACCTTCAACGGGCTGTCGAAGACGTACCGTGTCGCGGGCTACCGCGCCGGCTGGATGGTGCTGACGGGCCCGAAGCGCCACGCGGAGGGTTTCATCGAGGGCATCAACCTGTTGGCGTCGACGCGCCTGTGCCCGAACGTGCCCGCGCAGCACGGCATCCAGGTGGCGTTGGGCGGCTACCAGTCCATCGAGGATCTGGTGCTGCCGCACGGCCGCCTTCTGGAGCAGCGCAACGTCGCGTGGGAGGGCCTCAACGCCATTCCGGGCGTGAGCTGCGTGAAGCCGATGGGCGCGCTGTACGCGTTCCCGAAGTTGGATCCGAACGTCTACGAAATCCACGACGACGAGAAGCTCATCCTGGATATCCTGCGCGAGGAGAAGATCCTCATGGTCGGCGGTCGGGGCTTCAATTACCCGACGCCGGACCACTTCCGCCTGGTGACGCTGCCGTGGGCGCGCGATCTGCGCGACGCGATTGAGCGCCTGGGCAACTTCCTGGTCAGCTACAAGCAGTAGGGGTTTTCGGGATGGGGCGTCACGCCGCCGACAATCGTCCGAAACGAGCAACGGTGAACGCCTCGGCCGCGGCGGGCGGGTTCGGCCCGGCCCGCATCGCGTTGGCGGGCGGGCTCATCCTCGCGTTCGTGCTCACGCTGGTGGGCCTGGGGCTGCTGTGGCCGCGCGGCGACGCCCCGGAGCCGGAGGCCGGT
>DUOR01000071.1 GCA_012838715.1 Actinomycetales bacterium | reverse complement strand
CTGCCGCACCATGGCGGTGTCGCCGGCCCGCGCCGACATGGTGGTCCGCGCGGATGCCGTCGTCGCCGCGACGGGTGACGGCAGCGCCGTGCCCGCCACCGACTCCGCCGTGCCCATGACCCTCGACTGCGGGGGCGGCGCCGATGCGTCGTGGCCCGGGTCGTTGCCGCTTGACGACGGGTGGAGCCTCGTCAACATCGTCCCCGCCGCGGCCCTGCGCGGTTTGGAAAGGTCGGCCCGCTCCGTGGCGACGGAGGAATCCGGCCCGATGGGCTTGCCGACGTCATTGCTCGACCAGAAGGTCCTCCGCGTCTCCCCGGGCAACGGTGGGGACGAGGGCGAAGGTGCGGGGGAGAGCGCGGGCTCCGGGGGTTCGGGCGCGGAATCCGGCACCGGGGGAGCAGTCGCCGGCGGTTCGGGCGCGGGCGGCGATTCCCTGGAGATCACCATGCGCGAGGTCTTCGCGCTCTGCGCGATGGGCTTCATCCCCGCCGAACCGTCGGATGACGAGCCGGTTCGAGTGGCCCGCCGCGGCCGGTGGCGCCGGATGGACGGTCGCTTCGGCAGCGTGTACGCCTCCGACGGATTGGGCGTCCTGCCGATTTAGCGTCAGGGGCGGGCGCCCTGCGGATCTGGAGGCAGGGATCGGGCGTCCTACCGATTTAGCGTCAGGGGTGCTCGTTGATGAGCATGTCCGCGACGCGCACCATGTGCTCCCAGATGGCGGCGCGGTGCGCGTCGCTGAGCTCCTCGGCGGGAATCTCGTCGAGGGAAGAAATCATCAGTTCCAGCCAACGATCGCGGGCGGCAACGTCAATGGTGAACGGGTTGTGGCGCATCCGCAGTCGCGGATGGCCGCGCTGGATGCTGTAATCCTGCGGGCCGCCCCAGTACTGCTCGAGGAACATCCGGAGCCGGGCTTCCGCGCCCTCCCAGTCGTCGTCGGGGTACATCGGGCCGAGGATGTCGTCCTCGGGGACGCGGCGGTAAAAACCGGCGACCATTTTCGCGAAGGTTGCCTCGCCGACTTCCCGGTAAAAGTCGCTGAACCCCGCGTCCTGCTGCGCGGCGTTTTGCTGCGCGGCATCGTGCTGCGGGGTGCCCTGCGGAGCGTTCTGCCGGGGCGAGTTCTGCTGGGGCTGGCCGTTCGTCATGCTCACCAGGGTACCCACGGCATCCAAATACGCAGGAACCCGGCGGGATTACGGGAATCCCACCGGACCGACGGAAACGATCGACCGGGCAGCGGCTGCTCGCCTACTCGCCCGCCGGCTCCGCGCCGTCGCATGCGCGGGCCGCCAACGCCCGCGCGACCCGATCCCGGTTCTCCGAGATGATGCGCTTGACGGGGGCGGGCACCGACTCGTCGGCAAGCACGGCCGACGCCTTGTCCAGCCCCTCCTGCGACACCTCCCACGCGGGGTACAGGCCGTGCAGCATCCGCTGCGCCGTCTCGGAGGAGTACTCGCCCCACCAGGCGGGCGCCTCCTCGAAGTACCGATCCGTGAAGGAGTCCAGCAGCGGGCCGGCGCCCGGGGCGGTGAACCCTTCGATCATGTTGCGCAGCATCAGGTTCGACGGGGCGGCGGCGCCGTGGGCGGTGCAGGAGTTCCACACGCGGATCTTGTTGTCCTCCGTCGGCAGGGCCGCCCGGGCCTTCGCCGCGGCCTGCACGCCCAACGCGGACTGGTCGGCCTGCTCGGCCGCCGCGATATCGCCGACGTCCTTCTCGCCCGCTGCGGCCAGGACGGTCAGGGCGCGCCACTTCATGTCGTCGTCGACGACGAGGCCATCGAGCCCCGCGTCCTCCGGGGTGCCGGCGAGGATGGCGCGAAAGGCGTCGAGCGTCCCCGCGTCACCGGCGGGCAGCCCCGCCAGGGCGTTGACGAACGCCAGCTGCGCATCCGACCCGGCGTCCGCGTCGCGCGCCAACTCGAGCAGACCGCCGCCGAGTTTCGCCCGGCCATCGGTGATCCACTCCGGGTCGGCGTAGTTCTCCACCGCCATGACGGCCTGCGACAGGATCCGCTCCAGCACGGACACCTGATCCTCGGCCGGGGCGCCGCGCAGCACCATGTCGACGAAATCGCGGGCCCGCACGTTGGCGGCGCGGGTCATCTGCCACATCGACGACCAGACCAGCGTCCGCGGCATCGGGTCCTCGAAAGCGCCGACGTGCTCCAGCAGGAACAACCACGATCCGGCGTCGAACTGCATGAAGCAGTAGCTGAGGTCGTCGTCGTTGACCAGCACGACATCGCCGACCGGCACGCCGCTCAATTCCGGGACCTCGGTGATCTCGCCGGTCACGTCGACTTCCGCGCGATGGGTGCGCCGCAGCACGCCGTCGGAAAGCGAGTAAATGCCGACGGCGACGCGGTGGGCGCGCAGCTCACCCGCTCCCGGCTCCGCGCCGGTCTGGCGGATGGCGAAGACGTCGTAAACCTCGCCGGCGTCACCGCCGCCGTCCTCGCCGTCGCCGTCCCAGGTGGAGAAGCCCGCGGACAACGTATTGATGCCCGTCGTGGTCAGCCACTGATCCGCCCACGAGGACAGGTCGCGGCCCGACGCCTCCGACAGCGCCCCCAGCAGGTCGTCGAAGGTGGCGTTGCCGAAGCGGTTGCGGGCGAAGTACAGGCGCGTGCCCGCCAGGAACGCCTCCTCGCCGACGTACGCGACCAGCTGCTTCAGCACCGACGCGCCCTTGGCGTAGGTGATGCCGTCGAAGTTCTGGTCAACGGTGTCGATGTCGCCGGCGTCGGCGGCAATCGGGTGCGTCGACGGCAGCTGGTCCTGCTGGTACGCCCACGCCTTCTCCACGTTGGCGAAGGTGGTCCACGCCTTGTCGTACTCGCTGACCTCCGACTGCGCCGCGCAGGCCGCCCACGTGGCGAAGGACTCGTTGAGCCACAGGTCGTCCCACCACTCCATGGTCACGAGATTGCCGAACCACATGTGCGCCATCTCGTGCAGGATCGTCTCGTTGCGGCGCTCGTACAGGTAGCGCGTGGTGCGGGACCGGAAAACGTACTCGTCGCGGATGGTCACCGCGCCGACGTGCTCCATCGCGCCCATGTTGAATTCGGGGCAGAAAATCTGGTCGTACTTCCCGAACGCGTACGGCTCGCCGAAGTGCCGCGCGAAATAGTCGAAGCCCTCCTTCGTCTCGCGGAACAGGCGCTCGTGGTCGAGGTGCTCCGCAATCGACTCGCGGCAGTACAGCCCCAGCGGAATGCGCAGCTCGCCGTCGGGCTGGTGATCCTCCGGCGTCTCCTCCTGCTTGCCGACGACGCCAACCCACTCGTCGCGGACCTCATGCCACGGTCCGGCGCAGAACGCGATGAGGTACGTCGACAGGGGCACGTCCACCCGGAAGGAATGGGTGCGGGCGGCGGGCCCGTCCAACGGCGAGACCTCGCCCTCCGCCGGCGGCACATCCTCGATGCGCGCCGCGGAGTTCGACACCACCACCCACTGCCCGGGCGCGGTGACCTCCATGGAGTACGTGGCCTTCAGATCCGGCTGGTCGAAGCAGGCGAACACCCGCTTCGCGTCGGCGGTCTCGAACTGGGAGTACAGGTAGGTTTCGTCGTCCGCCGGGTCGACGAAACGGTGCAGGCCTTCGCCGGTGGTGGTGTACCGGCAGTCTGCGTCCACCACGACCTCGTGGTCGCCGGCGGAGAGCTCCAGGACGAGGCCGCGGGCATCGTCGTAAAGCTCCTTCGCGCCCCCGCAGGCGGCTTCGGTCGCGTCGGCGCCGTCCACCGTCACCGAGCGGATGTCGGCGTCGCGCAGATCCAGGAACGTCGTGCCGCCGCGGCGCGCGTTTAGCCGCACCGTGGTCACGGAACGGAAGGTCTCATCGTCGCCGGTGAGGTCCAGGGAAATGTCGTAGTGGTCGACTTCCAGCAGCTCCGCACGTTCGCGGGCCTCGTCGCGGGTCAAGTTCGTGGACGTCATGCGTTCAGGGTAACCCCGCCCCCGGATTGGCTCCGGCGAAACGGTGTCGCGCCGGTGGGGCGGCGTGCATCATCGACCGCATGACCAACGACAATGTCAATGACGACGTCAACGACTCCGGCGCCGGCTCCGGCACCGGCAACGCGAACCCGGCCGCGAACCCCGCCGACCGCGGCGCCGTGGGACGGCGGCTGGATCGCCACCCCGGAACAGATCCTCCGCGATTACCGAATGTGGACCGAATCCGAAGCCAACGGCGACTACGAAGGCTTCGCGGAGGACGCGGGAAAGTCCGCG
>DUOR01000070.1 GCA_012838715.1 Actinomycetales bacterium | reverse complement strand
GCCAATTGCTTTCCGACGTGCCGATGCGCGGCTCCCGTACCTACGGCGCGTTGCTCCTGGTGACGTGGCTGTGGCGCGACGAATGCGATCGGGAGGGCGCCGCCCTGGAGTCCCTGTCCCGCGTCCCCGCCGCAGTGGCGGCGAAGGTCGCGCAGACCGACGGACTGATTGGCTCGGCGTTGGGCGGTGCCCGGTGACCACGTTGGAGCAGGTGCTGGGGTGGCGGCCCGGGGAACTGGCGGCGGTGGCGGAGCGGTGGCGTTCGGTGGGCCGGCGGATGACGGGCCTGGCGGACGAGGTCACCTCCGGGTTCCGGGGCATCCCCATCGAGGAGTTCTCCGGGTTGAACCGGCGCGCCGCGGGTGACGCTATCCACCTCCGGGCCGGGGCCCTGCGCCGGGACGCGGACATCATGGGGAACCTCGCCGACGATGTGGCGGCGGCGGGCGTGGACCTCGACGGGAAGGTGGGGTCCCTGCGGGATTCGGTCGACGCGGCGCGGACCATGGGTTTCATCGTCGACCCGGTCAGCGGGCGCCTCACCGCCCGGGCCGCCGGAAATGAGGATCTGCGCCGATTGTTGGAGATTCCAATCGTCGAAAAGCTCGGGGAAGTGCTGGCGCGCGACGCCGAACTGGAGCACACGGTGGCCCGGCACGTGCCGGCCGGCGCGCAGTTCCGGGAGGGCACGCCCCTCGGCGTCGATGAGGCGCTGGCGGGGCTGTCGGTGGAGGAGGCCGAGGAGCTGGCGCGCGTCATGGGCGAGGGCGAGCTGACGGTGCTGCAGACCGGGCCGGGCACGTCGGCGGTGGCGATCGGCGACGTCACCACCGCCTCGCACATCGTCACCCTCGTCCCCGGGACCGGATCCTCCCCGGAGGAACTCGCCCTCCAGGTCGAGCGGATGCGGATGCTGCACGGCGACGACATCGCGGTGGTGCTGTTCTCCTACGACGCACCGCCGGACGCGATGGCCGCGATGGACCCGGCGTACTACGAACGGGCCGTCCCGGAACTGCGGAACCTGCAGACGCGGCTGTCGGAGAACTCGACCGCGACGATGCACGTGGTCGGCTACAGCTACGGCGGAACCCAAGTCGCCCACGCCAGCACCGGCCCGGGCCTGCGCGCCGATTCGGTGACGCTCCTGGGCACGCCCGGCGTCGGGCCCGAAATCCGCACCGTCGGCGACATGCAGCTGGTGCGTTCCGACGGCGCCCTCCACGACCGGCGCCACAACGGCACCCGGGTGTTCGCGGACACCTCCCCCGCCGATCCGATTCGGGTGGCCCAACGGACCGGCGTGCACGGGCGGAACCCGGACTCCCGCGAATTCGGGGCCGGCCGCGTCTCCGGCACCGCGAACGTGTACCCGGAACGCGGCCTGTCCCTCGACGTCATTTCCCCGCACACCGACGACTACTGGGGCCACGGCAACTGGGGGCGGATGATGCGTGACCGGATGCTCGACACCGCGGGCCCCGGCCCCGACGGCAGATACCGTCGGTGACCGGGGCCCATGATGCGTTGTTTGCGCCACCCGTTACTTGCGGCGCCGCTTGCGCGGCTCCCACATGACCACCGCCGTGGAGCGGGGCACGTGGACGATTTCGCCGCGCGGGCGGCCCTGCCGGGATTCCGCCACGCGCAGCTCCTCGCGGAGCCGGGCGTTCTCCCGTTCGAGCCGCTCGACCCTGTCGTTGAGCTCGATGATGGACTTGATGCCCGCCAGGTTCACGCCCTCTTCCTGGCTGAGCCGCTGGATCTCGCGCAGCAGGGCGACGTCGCGCGGCGTGTAGCGGCGGCCGCCGCCACTGGTGCGCTGCGGCGTCACCAACCCGAGGCGGTCATAGTTGCGCAGCGTCTGCGCGTGCATGCCCGCCAGGTCCGCGGCAACCGAGATGACGTAGACCTCGGCCAACGATTCTTCCTTCGCCATGGTGACCACGTCACCTCCTTTCCAACACGCACGTCCCGGACTTCACCGCTTGCCGACGGAAAACTACTTCGCGCCGGCCCACCCGTCCCGCGGATTGAATCCGCCGGCCCGCTCGGCCTCCACGTAGGAGCGCAGGGCCGAGGCGGCGGCGTCGTCAAGCTTCTGCGGGACCTGCACCTGCACGGTGACCAGCAGGTCACCCGGGGTGCCCGCCCGCTTGGGGATGCCGCGGCCACGCACCCGGAGGGTCCGGCCGTCGGCCGTGCCCGCGGGAACGCGGACGCGGACCTTGCCGTCGAGGGTGGGCACCGTGATGGTGCCGCCCAACGCCAGCTCGCCGAAGCTCACCGGGACGGTGACCTCGAGGTCGTCGCCCATGCGGGTGAAAATCTCGTCCGGGCGGACGTGGACGGTGACGAAGAGGTCGCCCGCGGGACGGCCCCGCAGGCCCGCCTCGCCCTGGCCCGCCAACCGGACCTTCTGGCCGTCGACGACGCCCGCCGGCACGCGCACCGTGATGGTGCGGCGCCGCGTGGTGACGCCGGTGCCCGAACAATCCGAACAGGGATCCTCGATGCGGGTGCCCTGCCCGCCGCAGTCCGTGCACGGCGCGGAGAACCCGAAGGCCCCGCGCTGCTCGTTGACGAAACCGCTGCCGTGGCAGGTGCCGCACGTCACCGGCGACGTGCCCGGCTTGGCGCCGGACCCGTGGCAGGTGGTGCACGGCGACGGGTTCGTCAGCTGCAGCGGGATGGTCACGCCCTTGGCGGCCTCCCGGAAATCGAGGGTGATCTCGGTTTCGACGTCCGCGCCGCGGCGCGGCCG
>DUOR01000069.1 GCA_012838715.1 Actinomycetales bacterium | reverse complement strand
GGAAAGCGACGCGGGGGAACCCGCGCCCGCGCCATCATCCGCGGCGAGCATCGCCTCCTGCTCGGCGCGATCGCGCCTGCGCTCGCGGACCTCCGCGACCACGAACCACACCAGCGCCAGCGGCGCCATGATGCCGAAGAAAATCCACTGTACGCCGTACGCCAGGTACGGGCCGGTCTCGAGGGTCGGCAGCGGGATGGCGCGCAGGCCGCCCGGCTGATCCTCGCTGAGCTGCACGTAATCGTGGTGCAGCGGCTGATCGGTCAGCTCCGCGATGGTGTCGGTGTGGATGTTGTAGACCTGCGCCGGCTCGTCCGCGCCTCCCTCCACGGGCGGCGTCTGCGACGGCAGCTCACTGCGGCGGGCGTACCCCATGATGTCGACCTGCCCGGCCGGCGCGCGCTCCATGTCGGGGATGCCGCCGTCGGTGGGAACCTCGAAACCGCGGTTGACCAGGTACACGGAACCGTCGGAGTCCCGGAACGGGGTCAGCGCATGCGACGCGGGACTGCCGTCGACGGGCCGGTTGCGCAACAGCACCTCGTCGTCGGGCAGGTACTCGCCGCGCAGCGTCACGCGCCGCCACTCGGTGCCCTCGGCCAACTCCCCGTCGTCGGGGAACAGGTCGGCGGCGGGCACCGGGTCGACGTCGAAGGCCTGGGTGATCTGCTGGTTGCGTTCCCGCGTCTCCGTGTTCTTGCCCAGCTGCCACGGCGCGAGGACCGTGAAAGCGAGGTAAGCGAATCCGATCGCGAGTACGGCGGTCAGGACCCAGCCGGGGGTCAGGAACTGGCGAATTCGGGACATCACGCCTGCCACCTTACTTACCGTCCCCGAATGCCCCCCAGGGTGCCGCGGCCCGCGTGGGACGGACGGCATCCGCGACGGACGTCACGCGCCCCGGGTGCCGCCGGTGCGCCACCCCCGTCTACCGGTGGAGTAAAATTGGCCATTAGCCCAATCTTCATCGGGGGCCGCGGGGATGTTCCCGGCGGCCATTTTCCCCGGTTCCGGCGGTTTCTCGCCGGGGCCGCGGACATCCCCGACAGCCGCCGAAAGGTGCCTCCAGTCCATGGCCAGTTCCGCCCGATCCGCCCGCTACGGCGTGGCGATGCGTCAGTTCATCAAGTTCGGCTTGGTGGGCGGCACGGGCGTCGTGGTCAACACGATCATCGCGATTCTGGTGCGCAAGGCCGGCCTGGAGTGGGGCGTCAACGAGCATGACGTGTTCGTGAACCTGCTGGGCACCCGGTGGAACATCCGCTGGTCGCACGTGTACGCCACCATCGCGTTCCTGGTGGCCAACGTGTGGAACTACCAGTTGAACCGGTCGTGGACGTTCCGCATCAAGAACAGGCCGAACTGGTTCCGCCAGTTCGGGCCGTTCCTCCTCGCCGGCATTTCCGGCTGGCTGGTGAGCCTGGTGGCCATCACCCTGCTGACGAACCCGACGTCGCCGGTGGCGCTGCCCGTCGAAATCTTCGACGACTCCACGGGCCTGCGCACCCGTTTCTACTGGGCGAACCTCATCGGCGTGCTGCTGGGTACGCCGGCGAACTTCCTCATCAACAAGTTGTGGACGTTCCGCACCCGCCCGTCGCGCCGCAGGCGCCGCCGCGACGGCGAGCGCGTCGAGCTGGTGCCGCACCCCGGCGACTGACGCGGGGCCGCGCCTAGCGCGTGGACATGTCCGCAAGCGCCTCGCGGACGCTGCGGATGAGGCCCGGGGTGGCGGCCTCGATTTCGCGGCGCGTGCGGGAGAAGCCGCTGACGTCGCCGTAGTACGGGTCGGCGACCTCGGCCCCGTCGGGGGATTCGGGGTCGTAGGAGCGCATCAGGCGGATCTTTTCGGCGGGGATGCCGCGGGCGATGAGCTGCGACACGTGGCCGTTGTCCATGGCGATGTACATGGTGGCGTCGACGTGGTCGGCGCCAAGCTGCGCGGCGACGTGCTTGGCGTCGTAGCCGTGCTCGACCAGTTCGTCGCGGGCGCGGGAGTCGGCGGGCTGGCCGACGTGCCAGGCGCCGATGCCGCAGGAGGCCAGCAGCACGTCGTCGCTGAGGCCGGCGTCCTCGACGGCGTCGCGGACGATGATTTCCGCCATCGGCGACCGGCAGATGTTGCCGGAGCACACGAAGACGAGGTACACGGACTCGGTGCGGCCGGGTGCGGACACTGTGAGGACCTCCATGGGACGGGCGCCGGCGTGGTGCGGCCGGCGGCGCGGGTGACCTGGGTTTAAGCGTGAAGCCACCGGTAAAGGTATATCGGCGGCGGCCGCCGGGGCCAATCCGCCGGCGTCGCGCGCCGTCCCGG
>DUOR01000068.1 GCA_012838715.1 Actinomycetales bacterium | reverse complement strand
GTGCACGAATACGCCCGCTCCCGCGCCTTCCGCGAGGACCTGGCCACGTTCAACCCGCAGAAGAACCCCGGAGGGGAAGACCGATGAAAGCCGTGACCTGGCAGGGCAAGAGGAAAGTAAGCGTCGAAACGGTGCCGGACCCGGTGCTGCGCCACGGCACCGACGCCATCATCGAGGTGACCTCCACCGCCATCTGCGGCTCCGACCTGCACCTGTACGAGGTGCTGGGGCCGTTCATGGACGCCGGCGACGTCATCGGCCATGAGCCGATGGGCCGCGTCGTCGAGGCCGGGCCCGACTCCGGCCTGGCCGAGGGCGACCGCGTCGTCGTGCCGTTCTCCATCGCCTGCGGGCGCTGCTGGATGTGCGACCGCGGCCTGTACTCGCAGTGCGAGACCACGCAGGTCCGCGAGCATGGTTCCGGCGGCGCGCTGTTCGGCTACTCCCGGTTGTACGGGTCGGTGCCGGGGGCGCAGGCCGAGTACCTGCGGGTGCCGCATGCGGATTTCGGGCCGGTGAAGGTCGGCGAGGAGCTGCCGGACCACCGTTACCTGTTCCTCAGCGACATCCTGCCCACCGCGTGGCAAGGGGTGAAGTACGCGGGCGTCGGCGCCGGCGACAATCTGGCGGTGTACGGCCTGGGGCCGGTGGGCCAGTTCGCGGCCCGCATCGGCCGGCACCTGGGCGCGCGGGTGTTCGGCATCGACCCGGTGCCCGAGCGCCGCGCCATGGCCGCCCGCCACGGCATCGAGGTGTTCGACCTCGCCGACGACGTCAACGATGAGATCCGCGACGCCACCGAGGGCCGCGGCCCGGACGGCGTCGTCGACGCGGTCGGGATGGAGGCGCACGGTTCCCCCGGCGGGCATGCCGCGCATGCGGTCGTCGGGATGCTTCCCGACGCCGTGGGCCGCCGCATGATGGAGACCGCCGGCCTGGATCGGCTCGCCGCGCTGCACGGATCCATTGACTTGGTGCGCCGGGGCGGGACGGTGTCGCTCAGTGGCGTGTACGGCGGGCAGGCCAGTCCGATGCCGATGTTGTCGCTGTTCGACAAGCAGATCCAGATGCGGATGGGCCAGTGCAACGTCCGCCGGTGGATCGGGGACCTGGTGCCGCTGGTCGAGGATCCCGCGGATCCGCTCGGCGTGGACGACCTGGTCACCCACCGGCTGCCGCTGGCCGACGCCCCCTCCGCGTACGAGATGTTCCAGAAGAAGTCGGACGGCTGCATCAAGGTCGTGCTGGATCCGACCGCGTAACCGACCCCTGCCAAAGCCGACCGGCCGGTGCTACGATTTCGGGGGCAAACGCAGGGTCTACGCCGGTGAAGGCCCCGGCAGCAGAGGAGCCGCCATGCAGTATCTCCTGACCGTCCACGGTCGCCGCGACATCAACCCCTACGACTCGGACGAGGACATGCACGCCGCGTTCGAGCGGGTGGGCGTGTTCAACCAGTCGTTGCAGGATCGCGGGCATTGGGTGCTGGCGGGTGGCCTGGTGCCGCCGGAGTCGGCCAGTACGGTGCTTCCCGACGGTTCCGTCGTGGACGGCCCGTACCTCGCGGCGGACACGTTCCCCAGCGGTTTCTGGATCATCGACGCCGATGGCGCCGATCAGGCGCTCGACCTGGCGGCGGAGGCGGCCGAGGCGTGCGCGAACACCGTGGAGATCCGCGCCCTCGCCGAGTAGGGGCGCCGCCATCGACGATTTCAACCTCGACGGGTGCCGCCTGCTCATCGTCGGCATCAACCCCGGCCTGTGGAGCGAGGAGGTCGGCGCGCCTTTCGCGCGCCCGGGCAACCGGTTCTGGCCGGCGCTGCATGCCGCGGGAATCACCCCGCACCCGGTGGATGCGGCGGAGGGGCTTTCCGACGCCGACCTGGCGATGCTGGCCGACCGGGGCCTCGGCTTCACCAACGTGGTGGCCCGCCCGACGGCCCGCGCCGCGGAACTGGACGCCGCCGAAATGCGGGAGGGGGGCCGCATCCTCGGGGAGAAGGTGGCGCGGCAGCGGGAACGCCGCGGGGGCCCGGACATTGTGCTGATCGTCGGCATCGGCGCGTACCGGACGGCGTTCGGTGCGCCCCGGGCCACCGTCGGCAAGCAGACGGCGACGGTGGGCGGCGCGGAGACGTGGGTGGCGCCCAACCCCAGCGGCCTCAACGCCCATGAGACCGTGGACAGCCTGGCGGCGGCCTACGGCGAGGTGTGGGCGCGGCTCACCTGAGTTCGAGGCCGCGCTCGGCGGCGCGCGCCACCGGCACGATGGACGCCGCGCACACCACGGCGCCGAAGAGCAGGCACAGGATGATGCCCCACTGGTCGCCCAGGCCGCTGAGCCCGCCGACGAGCGGCGCCATGATGGACAGCGTGAAGGGCACGAAGAACCCGATGTACGACAGGGCGTAGAAGACGCCGATGAGGGCGCCGAGTTCGTCGGGGCGGGCGATCATCTCCACCTCGCGCAGGCCGGCGACCATCATGATGCCGTAGCTGGCGCCGAGGACGACCGCGGAGGGGAACACCATCATCGGGCTGTCCAGCCACACCGTCAGCGCCGCCAGCAGCATGCCCGCGCACGCCGTGCCGAGGCCCACCACCGACAGCGGCAGCATGCCGCCCTGCGCCAGCCGCGCGGCCGTCGGCTGGATGAGCATGCCGGCGATCATGGCCACGCCCGCCAGCGCGCCGATGTAGGCGATCTTCCAGCCCAGCCCGTCGGCCACGTACACCGGCAGGGTGACGAAGGAGACCGTCACCGTGCCGAAAATCCACGGCGCCCACGCGGCGACCGCCCACAGGAACTTGCCGGTCAGCGCAATCTTCGGGATGAGCGGGCCGCGCCGGGCGGCGGTGGCCGTCGCCGCGAACTGCGTCTCCGGCGTGTTCCACATGATGGGCGTGATCACGGCGAGCACGCCGAGGAACACCAGGTAGGGCAGCAGCTGCGGCCCGGGCAGGAATTCGGCGACCAGGCCCGCCACGAAGGGGCCGCCGCCGAAGCCCGCCGACACCGCGATGGTCGCGCGCCGCGGGCCGGCCGTGGGTTTGTCCACCGACAACTGCTTGATCCACGCCGCACCGCAGGCCATGGCCATGCCGACGGACACGCCGACGATGAACCGGCCGGGGAACAGCACCCACTCCATCCCGGTGGCCCCGAGCGCCAGGACGACGGTGCCGATGGCCGACACGATCATCGCGGGCCGCAGCACCGTGCGGCGGCCGCGGCGGTCGGAGATGGGGCCGAAGATGATGAGCGCGGGCACGAGGCCCGCGGCGTAGACGCCGAACATGGCGGTGACGGACGACTGCCCGGTGCCGTTCATGGATCGGTAGACCTCGAGCATCGGGGCGAAGAGGTTCGCGCCGTAGCCGATGGCGAACATCGCCAGGCCGATGCGAATCCAGTCCCGCCGGCCGATCTCCGGCCGGGCGGGTGTGTTCGGGGTCACAGTCATGCGGCAACTCTACCCCCGGATGGGCAACGGGTGAACGGTCGCTAACGTTTAGCTCATTTCGGGGGTGAACCGATGGGCCGGACCCGGGATTCCTATCGACCCTCGGACCGCAGGTACGCCAGCACCGCCGCGACCCGCCGGTCCTCGCCCTCGTGCAGCGGCAGCTTCGCGAAGATGCCGCCGATGTGCTTGCGCACCGCCGCCTCCGACACGAAGAGCTCCTCCGCGATCGCCGAGTTCGTGCGGCCCTCCGCCATCAGGCCGAGCACCTCCCGCTCCCGGGGCGTCAGCGTCGCCAGCGGCCCGGACGCCGCCGCGCCGCCGACGAGGGCGCCCACCACCTCCGGGTCGATGATGGTCTGCCCCGCGGCCACGTCCGCCACGGCCCGCAGGAAGTGTCCGACGTGCGCCACCCGGTCCTTGAGCAGGTAGCCCAGCCCCCGGGCGCCGCCGGCCATCAGCTGGTCCAGGTACGCCACCGACACGTACTGCGACAGGACGATGATGGGCAGCCGCGCGTCGTCGCGTCGTAAAGCGGCCGCGGCGCGCAACCCCTCGTCGGTGTTCGTCGGCGGCATGCGCACGTCGGTGATCACCAGGTCGGGGCCGGTGGCGCGCACCGCGTCGACCAGCGCGCCGCCGTCGCCGACGGAGGCGACGACGTCGTGGCCGCCGCGCGCCAGGACG
>DUOR01000067.1 GCA_012838715.1 Actinomycetales bacterium | reverse complement strand
TCGCCGCCCTCGACGGGGCGCCGGCGTTGCTGCCGGCCGCCTACGTCACCGACGGCGCGAGCCTGACCCTGGCCCGCCACGTCCCGGGCGAGCCGGTGTCCGCGCAGGTGTGGGAGCGGTTGGACAAGGGCCAGCGTTCGGGAGTCATCGAGGCGGTCGCGGGCACCCTGTCCCGGCTGCACGCCCTCGAGGCGCCGGACATCGGCGAATCCTGGTTCCCGGTCAAGCACCGGGCGTTGATTGAGCGCGTCGGGGAACACGTGGCCCCCACCCTCACCGCCGTCGAACGCGACCGCGTCGACGCCATCTTCGCCCGCGCCGAGCACCTGTTCATCGACTCCCCCGTGCCCCCGCGGCCCATCCACGGCGACCTCCACGAAACGCACCTGCGCTTCGACGGCCGCCGCACCGGCCTCATCGACTTCTCCGACATGACCCTCGCCGACCCGGCCATCGACATCGCCCATTTGCCGGGCATCTCCGGGGAGCTGGGCCACGCCGTCGGAAAGCTCCTCGGCGGCGACCTGCGGGATCGCGCGAGCGCCTACGCGAACTGGGACGCGGTGTTCCTCATGGCGGACCACCTGGCCACCGGCCGCACGCCGGCATCGGTGGCGCGGCCGCTGTTCGCGAAGGCGCTCGGGCTCGGGCGGGCCTAGGAGTCCAGCTGCTCCATGACCTCGTCGGAGATGTCGGCGTTGGAGTAGACGTTCTGCACGTCGTCCGAATCCTCCAGCGCGTCCACGAGGTTGAGGAACTTGCGGGCGCCCTCGGCGTCGAGGGTCACCTCGGTGCCGGCGCGGTAATCCTGCTCGGCGGAGTCGTAGTCCATCCCCGCCTCCTTCAGGGCCGTGCGCACCTTCATCAGGTCCGTGAAATCGGAGACGACCTCGAACTGCTCGCCCAGGTCGTTGACCTCCTCGGCGCCGGCGTCCAGCACGGCCATGAGCAGGTCGTCCTCGGTCAGCTCGCCCTTCGGCAGGACGATGACGCCCTTGCGCTCGAACATGTACGCCACCGAACCGGAGTCGCCCATGTTGCCGTTCTGCTTGTTGAACGCCGAACGCACCTCCGACGCCGCACGGTTGCGGTTGTCGGTCAGGCACTCCACGATGAGCGCCACGCCGCCGGGGCCGTAGCCCTCGTAGACGATGGTCTCCCAGTCCGCGCCGCCGGCTTCCTCGCCGGAACCGCGCTTGATGGCCCGGTCGATGTTGTCGTTGGGCACCGAGGCCTTCTTGGCCTTGCGGATCATGTCTTCCAGCGTGGGGTTGCCGGCCGGGTCACCGCCGCCGGTTCGCGCCGCGACCTCGATGTTCTTCACCAGGCGGGCAAACTCCTTGCCGCGCTTGGCGTCGTTGGCCGCCTTCTTGTGCTTGGTGGTCGCCCACTTGGAATGGCCCGCCATCTGCTGGTACCCAACTCCCTGTTCGCTCGGGTTCACATGGAAAATACTGCTGTCGGGCGATTATACAGGGCGGGGTCAGTCGAGGTTCTCGCCCATCGCCTTGCGCACCGCCGGATTCAGCGGCACCGGCTCCTCGCCCTCGGGCAGATCGCGGGTGAGCCCCTCCTGCGTGACGACGGCGACCAGCTCCCCCGCCCGATTGAAGATCCGGCCGTGGGTCAGCGCCCGGCCCGCGTGGGCGGACGGCGACACCTGGTCGTACAGCAGCCATTCGTCGGCGCGGAACGGCCGCATGAACCACATCGCGTGGTCGAGGCTCGCCTCCTGCAGCTTCACGCCCCGGTGGATGGACTTCGCCGAGGACAACAGCGTCATGTCCGACATGTACGCCAAAGTGCAGACGTGGAAGGTCTCGT
>DUOR01000066.1 GCA_012838715.1 Actinomycetales bacterium | reverse complement strand
GGACGGCTCGGCCGACGGGTCCCAGTTGGCGACCGCGTTGATGTGGTCCTCGGTGATGTTCGCGCCGTCCTCGTTGCGCAGCAGGTTCTCGCCGAGAACCTTGAGGGCGTACGGAAGCTTCTCCATGCCGGGCACGGCGTCGATGCGGTAGTAGTCGTAGGACTTGCTGCCGACCTCGAGGGTGCTCTTGGCGTTGAAGGAGTTCTTGCTTTCAGTCACAGTCTGCTCCAAATCTTTGCTCGGGTGAGTGCGCGCCGCAGGCCCTGCACACGAGTGGGCCCGGATGGCACTTGGCGCGAACGCGGGGGCCGCGGGTGGCCCGGCATGTCTTCAGGGCATGCGGGTTTCCCGTGGTCCGGCTCGACCTGTGTCCAGCCTAACAGTACGGGCGTTCTGTTGCACCCACCCTCCCGCGGCGCGCCGTCGGGGAGATGCCCGGATTCGGGGGCACGGGGGTGCATGATGGGACGCAGCCGCAACCCCGAGGAGCCGAACCCGCATGAAGTTGGACCAGCTCGACGTCGACGAGGTGCACGAGTACCTGGAGACGAACCCGGTCATGACCGCCAATTCCGATTTGGAGGCGGTCCTGCAGCCGATCGTGGCGTCGGCGCCCGAACGGGGGGTCGAGGATCTGCGGGTGCTCATCGTCGACGAGAACCCGCAGGGCACCACGGATCTGCGGAACTTCGCGAATGAGCTGGTCGACGCCGGCGGCGGCACCGTCATCGTGCGCGCGCCGCACGCGGTGTCCGCGTCGTCGGAGGACGTGTCGCGTGCCGCCCTGGACATGGCGGAGCGGGAGATGATGCTGCCGATCCGCGACTACCCGGACGGCTTCAACGCCTTCCTTGACGTCGTGGACGGGTATTCGGTGCCGTGGCAGAACGGCAGCATCCTCGTCGCCCTGTCCATCGCGGTCGTGTTCGCGGTGCTGTGCGTCGTGTGGTGGCGCCGCTCGCACTCCTGACGCGCGCCCCCGCCGGACTTCACGCGGTTTCACGGGGCTTCGCCGGGCGCCTCCGGGCGGCACGGAGCTTTCCGACGGCCGCCCGCCGGCGTTATGGGCCCGTGACCAATTTTGGGGTGGGAAACCTTCTCCTGCCATCCCCGGACCCTTCCCGGAACCGGGCGAATTGATGCGCAATCGGAACCTTTGGCCATATCCGATGGCAAGGGACCTTCGTCTTGCGATTTTCCGGAATCAAGTCCAAGGGCTTGTCTAAAGGCAAGGTTTAGACCTTGCTTTTAACGTCTTTCCCCAAAGTGAAAAGGGCCCCTCGGGCCAAAGTGTGAGCAACATCACAGACGTTCGAAGGCGATTCGAAAACGGCAGGCCACCGCACATAACGAAAAGGTCACGAGATCGACACGAGCTGATCCTGCTGATACTTGTGTGTTTTTAGTTGTGCCTGTGTCGTAGCGTGCAGATTGTTACCCCGGTTTATCGAAGTGATCTCCGGGGCATACGCCAACCGGTGAGCACCGTCGTGACGCGAGGTGTCCGGGGAACTGGAGTGAGCCATGTGCCGCCAGGGTTTCCGGATGCGGCGCGGCCGCGATCGTGGCGCGAAGCAATGGGGAAGTTGCTCCGGGCCCGGTGCCGCCGGCACCTACGCACGACAAGGAGTGAAGGTGAAGGAAAGCCGGACAGCTCGGCCGCAGCGCCGTTGGTTCCGCCCCATTGCCGGAGTACTGATTGCCGGGCTGCTCGCCACGCAGTCGCCCGTCGCCGCCGCGCAGCCCGCCGGCGGCGATCCGGGGATCCGCGCCGAGGACGCCCAGGGCGTTCTGCAGGATCTGATCCGCGAGGTCAGTGAGCGGGAACGCGAGGTCTCCGATCTCGAGCTCGAGATGGGCGGGTACCGCGAGGACGTCAACCGCGCCTTCGTCGATCTTGAACGTGCGGAGCAGGAGGCCGCGGACGCCGACGCCGCCGTCACCGACGCCCGCGGCACCCTCGGCGACACCCGCGACGAACTGCGCGAGGCGCAGCTGGAGTTCGACGAGATCGCCCGCGCCGCCGCCCGCCAGGGGTCGTCCGGATCGACCGCCTTCCAGGGCGCCGACAGCAACCGCCGCGCCCTGGACCGCGCCACGGCGCTGCGCCGCTCCGCGGATCGCCAGGCCGACATCGTCGCCGCGCTCGACCAGGCCCGCACCGAGGCCGCGAACGCGGAGTCGACGCTGCGCGAGGCCCGCCGCATCGCGGAGGAGGCCGCCGGCTTCGCCGCGCAGCAGCTCTCCGAGGCCGACCGGATCTTCCGGGAGGCGCAGGCGACGCTCGACGATCGCCGCGGCGCCTACGACGACGCCATCAACGAGCGAGACCTGGCCATCGCCGCGCTCGACGCCGCCCGCGCGGCCGTCGAGGCGTACCAGGACTCCGCCGGTTCCTCCCGCAACCCCGCGGAAGAGGATCGGGTCGCCGAGGAGGCCGCCGAGGAGGCGCGCGAAGCCGGCGTCCCGTCCACCGAGTCCGGCACCGAGTCGGGCACCGATTCCGGCACGGATTCCGGTGAAGCGCAGGGCCCGACCACGGAGTCGGGGACCACCGGCCCCGGCACGACCACCGAGCCGTCCGCGCCCTCGGCGCCGGACGCCCCGGCCACGGGCGACGCCTCCGACAACCCGACCGTCGGCGGCGGCACCGGTTCCGGCTCCGGTGCAGGTGCGGGCGAGGATGCCACCGACCCGTCGGAAAGCACCGGCGGCACCGACGGCGCCAACGACGCCAACGACGCCAACGACAACGCCACCACGGTGACCACCGCGCCGACGACCAACCCGGAGACCGGGCAGGAAGAGGAGTCGGACGACCGGGAGGCGCGGATCGACGGGGTCATCAACCGCGCGATGGGCGTCCTGGGCACCCCGTACGCGTGGGGCGGCGGCAGCGCCAACGGCCCCACCCGCGGCATCCGCGACGGCGGCGTCGCCGACCGCCACGGCGACTACAACAAGGTCGGCTTCGACTGCTCCGGCCTGACGCTCTACGCCTACGCCGCGGCCGGCGTCACCCTGCCGCACTACACCGGCTACCAGTACCAGGCCGGCACGCATTACCCGGCGTCGCAGATGGAGCGCGGCGACCTGATCTTCTACGGCCCGAACGGCCACGGCCACGTCGCCATCTACATCGGCAACGGCCAGATGATCGAGTCCCCGCAGTCCGGTGACGTGGTCAAGATTTCGCCCGTCCGCTACAACGGCATGACCCCGAACGTGGTTCGCCTGCTTTAATCGGGCGTAGCCCCATCGCCGCCCCGAAGGAGAAGCACGTGACCGAGACGACCGACCGCCCCGATCTGCAGCGGGTGCTCGCGGAGATGAGCCAGGTCGTCGTCGGCCAGGGCCACCTGTGCCGCCAGCTGGTCGTGGCGATGCTCTCCGGCGGCCACGTGCTGCTGGAGGGCGTGCCGGGCGTGGCGAAGACGCTGGCCGTGTCGACCTTCGCGAAGGTCATCGGCGGCAGCTTCTCCCGCATCCAGTTCACGCCGGACCTGGTGCCCTCGGACATCGTGGGCACGCGCATTTTCCGGCAGGACACCGGCGAGTTCATCACCGAGCCCGGCCCGGTGATGGCCAACGTCGTCCTGGCCGACGAGATCAACCGCGCCCCGGCGAAGGTGCAGTCGGCGCTGCTGGAGGTCATGGCGGAGCACCAGGTGTCCATCGCCGGCCGCACCCGCCCGGTGCCGGAGCCGTTCCTCGTGCTGGCGACGCAGAACCCCATCGAGAACCAGGGCGTGTACCCGCTGCCGGAGGCGCAGCGCGACCGTTTCCTGTTCAAGGTCGTGGTCGAGTACCCGACGCCGTCGGAGGAGCGGGAGATCGTCTACCGCATGGGCGCCACGCCGCCCACCGCGCAGCGCGTCCTCGATCCGGCCACCGTGCGGGACCTGCAGAAGCGCACCCGCGAGGTGTTCGTCCACCACACGCTCATCGACTACGTCGTCGCCGTGGTGGAGCTGACCCGCAACCCGTCCCGCGCCAACCTCGGGGACGTGAAGCGCTGGCTGGCCTACGGCGCCTCGCCGCGCGCCACCCTCGGCGCCGTCACCGCCGCCCGCGCCACCGCGCTGCTCAAGGGCCGCGACTACGTCATGCCGGAGGACGTCGTCGAGGTGCTTCCCGACGTCCTCCGCCACCGCCTCGTCCTGTCCTACGAGGGGCTCGCCGACGGCGTCACGCCCGAGGCGATCATCGACCGGGTGCTGGCCTGCGTACGCCTGCCCCAGGTGGGCGCCGGCCGATGACGGGCCCCGAG
>DUOR01000065.1 GCA_012838715.1 Actinomycetales bacterium | reverse complement strand
TGTACTCGATGAACTGCGGGCCCTGGTTGATCATGTCCTCGTCCATGGTCTCGTCCAGGCCGACGGTGATGGCCTCCATCTCGCGGACGGACATGCCGCCGTAGGTGAGGAAGCCCTCGAACATGGGGACGTAGCCGCGCATGCGCTTGTACATCTCCTCGTCGCGGATGCAGATGCCGCCGCCGCGGCCGAAGCCGAGCTTGCGCGCCGAGAAGTAGAGGATGTCCACCAGGTCGGCCATCTCGCGGGTGATTTCGCGGATGGACATGTCCTTGCAGGCGTCCTCGCGGCACTTGATGAAGTGCAGGTTGTCCGCCAGCAGGGAAGCGTCGAGCACCAGGGTGACGCCTTCCGACGAGCACACCTCGGAAACCTCGCGGAGGTTCTGCAGCGAGAACGGCTGGCCGCCGATGAGGTTCGTGCCCGCCTCCATGCGGACGTGGGAGATGGCCTCGGCGCCGCGCTCGGCGATGAGCTCCTTCAACGCGTCGACGTCGAAGTTGCCCTTGAACGGATGGTCGGAGGTGACCTCGAGGCCCTCGGGGCGGATGAGCTCGATGACCTCGCCGCCGTTGACCGTGATGTGCTGCTTCGTGGTGGTGAAGTGGTAGTTCATGGGCACGCAGGTGCCTTCGGTGACCAGCACCTTCGTGATGATGTTCTCCGCCGCTCGGCCCTGGTGGGCGGGCAGGAAGTACTCCATGCCGAACAGTTCCTTCAGCTTGTCGTGCAGCCGCGTGTAGGTGGCGGAGCCGGCGTAGGCGTCGTCGGCCATGAGCATCGCCGCCTGCTGGTCCTGGCTCATCGCGTTGACGCCGGAGTCGGTCAGCATGTCCAGGAACACGTCGTTGTTCTGCAGCAGGAAGGTGTTGAACCCGGATTCCCGCATCGCCCGCTCCCGTTCCTCGATGGGCAGGAGGTTGAGCTTCTGGATGATGCGCACCTTGTGCATCTCCAGGGGCAGCTGCTGGCCACGGTAAAACGTCACCTTCGACACGTTGAACGATCCTTTTTTGCTCGGCGGGTGGGCACGGGGTCGGCCGGTGGGGCTCCGCGCCCCTTACCGAAAATCGCCCCCGTTACAGAGGTCATCCTCATCTTCCCACGCGAAGCCGCCCCGCTCCCCGCCAGGTTGAGGGAAAATGGTGTTCATGGACTCCCAGGACGCCAAGCGACACGCCAACCGGGCCAAGCAGCATGCGGGCAAGGCCAAACGAAACGTGGACCACGGGGCCGAAAAAGCTTCCGAGCACCCGGCCCTGAAGATGCTCATGCGCGCCGGGTACGTGGTCACCGGCCTGCTGCACATCATCATCGGCTGGCTGGCGTTCCGCATCGCCACCGGTTCCGGCGGCGACGAGGCCTCCAATTCGGGGGCGCTGGCCACCATCGCGGAGGCCCCCGCCGGGCGGGCGCTGCTGTGGGTGGCCGTGGTCGCCCTCGCGGCGCTGGCGTTGTGGCGCCTGCTGCAGGTGGTCGTCGGAGAGGATTTGAAGGACAAGGCGAAGGGCGCCATTCTCGCGGCCGTCTACGGTTCGCTGGCCTTCACCACCTCGACGTTCGCCGTCGGCGGCTCGACCTCCGACGGCGAGACCGCCACCGACGTCACCGCCACGGTGCTGGAGCAGCCGCTGGGCGTGGCCCTGGTCATCGCCGCGGGCCTGGTGGTCATCGGCGTCGGCGCGTTCCAGATTTGGGAGGGCGCCACTAAGGGATTCAAGGACAACCTCGAGGCCCGCGCCTCCTCCGGCCACGTCGGTTCCGCCATCGTCGCGGCCGGCATGGCGGGGTACATCGCCCGCGGCATCGCCTTCGGCGTGCTGGGCGTGCTGCTGGTGTGGGCGGCCTGGACCCACGATCCGGACAGGGCCGCCGGCCTCGACTCCGCGCTGCGCACCCTCGGCGAGCAGCCTTTCGGCACGTTCCTCCTCATCGCCGTGGGCATCGGCTTCGCCCTGTACGGCATCTTCTCCATCGCCCGCGCCCGCTACGTCGACGAGTAGGCCGCACTCCCCCGGCAGCTCGCCGCTCCGCCGTCAACCCCGCCGCCAAATCCGCCGTGCCCCGGCCTCATCTCCGGCCCCGCCGACCCACCGTCGGCGGGGCCGAAACCGACATCGGGGCGCCGCCGATCGCGTGCTTTCCGACGAAAAACGCGGCCCTCCGGGGATCGTGACCGGATTGAGATTGTCGTGTGACGGCCCCCACGCGACGCCCGTCACTTCCCGTCAGTGAACTGCATTTACGGACGGTGCAATCCGGTTTACGGGACAAACGACCAAGTCGCCGGAACCGCCCGGAATGGCCCGCCGACCCCGCTTCCGGTCTGCGAGTAAACGCCATTGCCCCTACCGTCGGAAAGCACACGGCCACAGGGAGCCCGCAAGGCGAACTGCGGCCGTCTCGGGCGAAATTCCCGTGAAAGACAGCGAAATACAGGGCGACCCGCTCGCCCCACGAAGCAGTCAACGAAAGGAAGCACGCATGACCACCGAGAAGAACCTCAAGGACCTGTTCGCGGCCACCGCCTACGACAAGGACGGCGACAAGCTGGGCGCGGTCAAGGAGATTTTCGTCGACGACGAGACCGGCCAGCCCGCCTTCGCCGAGGTCGGCCATGGCCTGTTCGGCATGAGCTCCTCCCTGGTGCCCATGCGCGGCCACCGCCTCTCCGGCGAGGACCTCCAGCTCGCGTTCTCCAAGGACCGCATCAAGGACGCCCCGGACGTGGGCACCGACGAGCACCTGACCCGCGAGGATCAGCAGCGCGTCTGGGACCACTACCAGCTGTCCGACACCGAGGACACCGAGCGTTACCGCGCCGAGGAGCGCGCCACCCGCGACGTCGACCACCGTCGCGAGGCCGCCGCGGGCGCCGGTGCCGGTGCCGGTGTCGCGGGCAACCGCCCGGGCCACATCGCCGACGACCGCGAGCGCGTCTCCGACCGCGACCGCGCCGACGTCGCCGACCGCACCCGCACCGAAGGCGACTCGATGGTCCGCTCGGAGGAGCGCCTGAACGTCGACAAGGAGAACGTCGAGACCGGCCAGGTCCGCCTGCGCAAGCACGTCGTCAAGGACACCGAGACCGTCGAGGTCCCGGTCACCCGCGAGGAGGTCCGCGTCGAGCGTGAGCCCATCAGCCGCGAGGAGGCCGCCAACGTCGACTCCAAGCTCGGCGACGACGAGGCCTCGGTGACCCTCCACGAGGAGCGCGTCAACGTGTCCAAGGAGTCCGTCCCGGTGGAGAAGGTCAACCTGGGCAAGGAGACCGTCCGCGACACCGAAACGCACACCGAGGAGCTCCGCAAGGAGCAGATCGAGGCCGACGGCCTGCGTGACGACGCCCGCACCGACGACCGCCGCACCCCGCCGGCCCGCTAAGACCGGACCCGCCGGAGAACCCGGACGGACGTCGACATGACCGATGACCCCGCGACCACCGAGAGGTGGCGCGGGGTTTTCGCGTGCGCGGCACGTTCGGCGCGGCCGGCCAATTCGGCGCACCCGGCGCGGCCGGCCCGGCCCGACTCAGCCCTCGAGCCCCGTCTCGCGCAGCGTGATGTTGATGCGTCCCCGGTCCAGCCCGCACCCGTCGGGCGCCGAGCCGGGGACGGTCCCGGTGACGCCGTGGTACGCCCAGCGGGAGGCGCCGCCGAACACGAACACGTCGCCGGACTCCAGCGTTACGTCGCGGTAGGGCCGGCCGCGGCCGTCGGGGTTGCCGAAGCGGAACGTGCACGCGTCGCCGATGGACACCGACACGACCGGGGCGCCCGCCGCCTCGTCGCGGTCCTGGTGCATCCCCATCCGCGCGCCCTCGCCGTACCAGTTCACCAGTGCCGCGTCGGGGGTGTACCGCCGATCGCTTGCCGACGGGCCGGGGCCCGGGAAGTCGGGCGTCGCAAAGCAATTGGGCGACCCCCGCTCGGCGGCGACCTCCCCCGCGGCGGCCACGGCGCTGCGGCCGAGACGGACGAGGTAGTCGGGCACCGGCAGGACGCGGCGGCCGTTGACGTCGACCGCGCGCCGCGTGTACCCGTACGGCCGCCAGTGCCAGCCGAGGCAGACGGTGCGCACGCTCATCGGTTTGCCGTGGATGGCGGCCGCGCGCGGCGGCACCGGGCCGGCGGCCCACTCGCGGAACCGATCGGCCAGCCAGGCCTGTTGACGCAGGTCGAGGAAGCCGGGCAGCCACACGGCGCCCGGGGCGACCACGGCGTTGGGGCGCGGGTCGGCGACGTCATCGAACAAAGTGGCCATGCACCCACACTTGCATGCCGGGGTCACGTAGTTCACCATGGATAACGAATACTGTGTCCCGCGTCACACTGCGGGGACGATGAAAGGAAACGCAATGCGAAAGAACTCCATCACCCGCGCCACCGCCGTCCTCTTCGGCTCGGCCCTCCTCCTCGGCGCGGCCGCCTGCTCCGACGAGGAAGCGCAGGAGAACATCGACCAGGCCACCGACGCCGTTTCCACCGCCGCCGAGGACGCCCAGTCCGCCATCGAGGACGCCACCGGCGACATGGGCGGTGACGGCGGCAACGGCGGCGACGTCGACACGGAGGACGTCGGGGAAGGCGACCTGCCGCCCGAGGTCACCGACGCGGCCGCCGGCGCCGAAGCCGAGGGCGCTCCCCTGGGCGAATTCCAGTCCGCCGAGCGCGCGGGCGACAACGTCGTCGCCGAGTACGCCGACGGCTGGGTCGTGTCCGGCCCCGAATCCGGCACCCACGTGCTGCGCGGCATGATCGGCGAGACCTGGATGGAGGACGGCGGCCTGGGCAACGACGTCGGCCTGCCGACCGGCCCCGAGGCCGAGACCGAGGGCGGCTGGGAGCAGCCGTTCACCAACGGCGTCCTCAAGTGGGTCGAGGGCGAGAACGGCGAGTTCGAGGCCGTCTACGAGTAGGACCCGCCAGGCGCGGGCCCCGAGCGGAACCACTCGCGCGGGCCACGCGCGGAACCGGTCACGACCAGGGCCGCGAAGGGCACGGGCCGTCCACGATGGGCGGGCCGTGCCCTAAATTCGTTGCCCTCCGCGGATTGTCGCGAGTTTGCAACGATTGCGCATTGTTGGTTGCACAAAAACGTGAACCTCGGTCACTGTGGATGGCAGGGCATTGCGTCCCCGTCAACCAACGAAGGAGCATGACGATGCGAAAGACGTCCCTGACCCGCACCACCGCCGCCATCTTCGGTGCGACGATGCTGCTCGGCGTCGCCGCCTGCGCTGACGACGGTGGCGACACCGACACGGACACCACGACCACCGCGACCACCGGCACCGACGCCGAGGGCGCGGAAACCACCGAGACCGAAACCGAAACCGAGACCACCGACGACAACGCCGGTGACGAAGGCGAGGACGGCCAGGACGGTGAGGACGGCGCCGCCGACGTCGACACCGAGGACGTCGAGGAGGGCGATGTCCCGCAGAACATCACCGACCTCCGCGACCAGCTCGAGGCCGACGGCATGAACCTCGGCGCCTTCCAGTCCGCCGAGCGCGCCGGCGACAACTTCCTCGTCGAGTACGAGGAGGGCTGGATCGCATCCAGCGAGGAGGGCGGCCCGCAGCCGATCATCGGCAAGATCGCCGAGACCTGGGCCGAGGACGGTGGCCTGGGCAACGACGTTGGCATGCCGACCGCCCCCGAGGTCGAGATCGACAACGGTTGGGAGCAGGAGTTCACCAACGGCAAGATCCTGTGGACCGCCGAGGACGGCGGGGAGTTCGGCGCCACCTACGAGTAAGGACGGCCGCCGCCACGACAGTTGAGGCCGGGGCGGGCACCACGACGGTGCCCTCCCCGGCCTTCGCCGTTGCGCGGCGCCGTTCGCCGGGCCGTCCTTGCCCGGGGCCGTTCGCCGGGGCGCCGTCGCCGGGTCGCGGTTCACCGCGCGGCGCTTTCCGACGCCCACCCGCGGCGACCGTCCGGCGACATGGCGAACCCGAATTCACCCGCATCACGTACGGCGAATCCAACATGAGACGAAATTGATACATTCCCCGTTCCGCGGGATTATCCGGCCATTGCACGGATTCGGATTCTCAGCTTTATCCGGCGCCGTTCCGCGGCCGTCGCCCCGACCCCGTGACCGTCACCGGCCCCGAACAGGCAATTCCGTTCACCCGAAGTTCAACCCGCATTTCACCTGCATGTTCACACAGGTTCAGTTCAGGATTGAGAGGCGCGTCACAGAACCGTCACGGCACCGCCCCGGGGCCCGGGAAGCCTCCGGGACCGGTTCCCGGCGCCATTGCCCGGTGCCGGATGACCACCTTTCACCTACCGTGGGCCGCATCGCCACCCGATAAGGGAGACCGCCCGGAATAGCGCCCATGAACCTGATTCAACGGCGCATCCGATAAGTCTCCGAGAGGTGGCGATACGCGCCGACCTCCGGCGTGGCCCGGGCCGGCGGTCCGGGCGATAAGCGGAATCCGGAACGAAAGGATTGACGACATGGCCACCGAGAGGGAAGTCAAGGACCTGTTCAACGCCACCGCGTTCGACAAGAACGGCGACAAGCTGGGCGGCGTCAAGGAGGTCTTCATCGACGACGACACGGGCCAGCCCACGTTCGTCGAGGTGGGCCACGGACTGTTCGGCATGAGCTCGTCGCTCGTGCCCATGCGCGGCCATCGCCTCTCCAGCGACGATCTTCAGCTCGCGTTCGACAAGGACCGCATCAAGGACGCCCCCGAGTTCGACACCGACAACCACCTCACCCCCGATGACCAGCGCAACATCTACGACCACTACGGGGTGACCGGGTCGGAGGACGTCGAGCGCTACCGCGGCGACGACCGCCGCCGCGCCGACGACGGCCGTTACGACGACCGCGTCCGTGACGATCGGGGCCGCGACGACCGCGTCGCCGATGACCGGGTCCGTGATGATCGCGTCCGGGATGACCGCGTCCGGGATGACCGGGCCGGCGACGAGCTCTACTCGGAGGGCCGCGTGGAAGACGGCCGCCAGCACCGCGACATGGGCCAGGCCGGCGCGGGCGTGGCGGGTGCCGGCATGGCTGGCGCCGGTGTCGTCGGCGCGGGCGTCGCCGATGACGGCGTTCGCCGCGATGACGTCCGCGACGATCGCCGCGATGACGTGCGCGGTGATGTCCGCGATGAGCGCCGTGAGGGCCAGGACGTCTGGCGCGACCGTGCCCGCGACGAGCACTCGCGTGAGGGCCAGGCGGTGTGGGATCAGCGCATGGACGCCGCCGAGCGCCGCATGGATGAATCCGAGATCGGCGACCGCCCGAGCGACGCCGCCGCCACCGTCAACGCGGTCGACGGTGACCGCGGCCGCCGCATCTCCGACGAGGATCGCGCCCTCGCCGCCGAGATGGACGCCGACCGCGGTGAGGGTTCCCTCCGCGGCGACCAGCGCACCGAGCGCATCGATCGCGGCGACGACCGCTACCGCGATGACCGCGGCGCCGGCGAGCGGGGCACCCGCCTCCGCCGCTTCGTCCGGGACGACGACGCGCGCGGCACCCGCGGCGGTGACCTGCATCCCGACGACCCGACCCCGCGCAACCGCGAGGTCGCCGATTCCGATGTCGTCGGCGATGGCCGCGACCTCGACGACGCCCGGGATCACCTCGACGACCGCAGGTAGCAGGTCGGGCCGGTGAACCCACCGGCCACGGTGGCCCGCCGGGTGACTGGCCCCTTCCCCAGGGGCCCGGCAGGGCCGACAACCGGATAACCCCATGAACGTGCGATACGCCGGTAGCCAAGTCCCGGCGTATCGCGCCACCCACGACGGGCCCC